>JAUVCH010000108.1 GCA_030595795.1 Gammaproteobacteria bacterium | reverse complement strand
GTCTCACAAACGAAGACCTGGACGTCACGCAGTCTGCGCAGGAAAAACTTCGCGAAATTATTACCCAGAGCGACGAAGACGTCTCGGCGATACGCATTTATATCGGCGGTGGTGGATGCGGCGGCATGTCCTATGGTATGACTTTCACCGACGAGAAAACCGATTTCGATTCAGTGCATAGCTTCGAGGGATTCAACGTCTATGTCGATGTAGTGGCATTAAATTATCTACGCGGCGCTCAAATCGATTACATTCAGGAAGTCGGGCGCGAGCGATTTGTCTTCAATAACGTCTTTGCCGAAACCGGTGGTACTGGTGCTTGCGGTGGCTGTGGCTCTGCCGGCGGTTGATGAGCATAAGCCAGAACAACATTACTCCACCCCGAACAACAACAAAGCCCGGTTCCGAACCGGGCTTTGTGCTTTTGGTGGCCCCATCGGGTAGCTATCGCATCGCACCCTATCTGCAGGCTGCCAGGTCATTAGGGTTTCATATATTGGTGGTCTCTGATAGCGAGCACTCATTGGTACCCGAAGTAGCAGATGGTATTACCGTCGACTTTGCCAAATTAAGCGAAGCATTTAATACCATTTGCTCGACAGTTCAGTCGATGAATATACTTTGCGTTCTGGCAACCGATGATAGTTGCGTCGAGCTTTGTAGTTTAGTCGCTCAATTTCTCCAACTGCCACAGAATAAACCCGAATCGGCTCTTTTAACTCATCGCAAAGATCTTGCAAGAGAGGCGCTGAAAAATGCCGGCTGCCGTACACCTGATTTTCAGGTCATTCCATTATCTGAAGTTGATCAGAGGCCTTTATCTATCAACTACCCGGCAGTCGTCAAACCTCTGGGCCTGTCAGGTAGCCGTGGTGTAATCCGCGCAAACAATGCCGAGGAACTGAAATCAGCCTGCCAGCGTATCGACAGGATTCTCGATAGCACAGGTCTTAAGGGCTATACCCGTGAGCATGTGCTAGTGGAAGCCTTTCTGCCTGGAGCTGAATTTGCGGTCGAAGGTTTCATGATTGATGGTAAATTCAACCTCCTCACTATATTCGACAAACCCGAACCTTTGAACGGCCCCTACTTCGAAGAAACTTATTATTTAACGCCCAGCCAGTTGAATAGGGATCAAAAACAAGACCTGATCGACGAAGTAAAACGTTGCTGTGTTGCTTACCAACTGGAACAGGGGCCGGTTCATGCCGAAGCCCGGATCACCCCCTCAGGCGCCGTACTATTAGAGTTAGCAGCAAGAACAATCGGTGGGCAATGCGGACAGCTCATCGAATTCTCACTAGGCCAGAAACTCGAAGAACTGGTTATCCAGGGGATGTGTCGGATTGAACCTAAAATTCGAGAAGCTGCGGAGGCTGCAGGTGTACTCATGATTCCTGTCACCACAGCGGGCATATTAAAACGAGTAGAAGGATTAACTTCGGCGTTGGCAACCGAATATATCAAAGACGTTGAAATTCATATTGGCGAAGGCTATGAATTAAAGCCATTGCCAGAAGGTTCAAGTTATTTAGGGTTTATCTTTGCTCAGGCACCTACTTATGAACTGGTTTACGCAGCTTTAAAGTCGGCGCACGAAAAATTGAAATTCGTGACTCAACCAGTGTGGCCACTCAGTCAGGAATAATTCAGGGGATTATTTTTTGGCGCCTGGTGGTTTGAAACCGGCTGGTTGCTGCCCCAGGTCTCCTTCCTTGAATAAAAAACCCATCATATGCTGTTCGATTAATAAAAGGCTGGCCGGATCTACCGTCGAGAGACCATTTTCATTAATGATCATAGTCTGACGCTCTATCCACTGTTTCCAGCCATCCTCGGAGACATTTTCAAAAATGCGCTGACCGAGATCGCCTGGATAAGGCACCCGTTCTAAACCAGGCGCTTCTATACTAAGCACCACGCAATTCACCATTCGAGTCATTTTGTCACCGAGTTAACAACAGAGATTATAGAGCCGGATTGTATCAAACAATCCGGCTAATAAACGAAGAATTTTAGAAGCCGTAGTTAAGGCCAATGGTAATTACTGGCCAGACTTCGAGTTGTGATAAATCATCGTTAACATCAGATTCTGCTGAAGCAATCATATCATCGAGCTCTTGTTGAGTGAGCGAACTACCACTATCCAACTCGGCGGAAAGATCTGCTGACGGATCTAGTAAAGCAACACCAATATCTGCGGTAAATGCAAAACCACCGCCGTCTCCTGCTTTTCGTCCCCAGCCAACACCAAGGTAAGGCTGGAACGATTCTCCCAGGCTAATATTACCACCGATATCACCGTTAATATCGCCGGGAGCAAGATCTCCAGTATCTAGAGTTACTGGGCCTAATAACGTACCACTAAATGAGAGTGCCGAATCATTTTTCACAAAACCAGCGGTCAAATGAAAAGTACCATCAAATACATACCAGTCGAATAATAAGGCGGTTGCTCCGAAGTCTAAACCGAGCACTGCATCGACGTCTCCTGTTGCACCCGCATTACCAATTTCCACAGTCTCCTGTTGGTCGTCTACTTCAAGGCTGGTTAAACTCACTCTGGCGTTAATCGTTTTCGTCAATGCCACGCTAACTTCGACACCTGCACCAATCGTTCCTACCTTCACGCCTACACCGATTTCAACTGCCTCGGCATTGAACGACAATACTAAAAGACTCAGGGGGGCTATTATTAGCTTCCTAAACATTATTTTTCTCGATTAATTGTTAAACTCATCAAGAGTATAGAGAGTTTTAAGCGATTTTCTGTTTTATGTATAAAACTAAAAAACTGATTTGTGAGATTGATCTCGATTGCTAAGCTATAATTTTACTATTATCACTATTAATGCCAAAATCGAATCGAAGTAAAGGCTAATTATAAGGTGCTGCATTGACGCTTAACGACCTCCAGGTAAATACTATTAATTTTTCAGATTTCGAAATCACTGCTTCGGGTGTCACTCATACCGGGCATGTGCGTAGCAGAAATGAGGATTCCATATTATTACTCGATGAAGAAAACACCTGGCTGGTAGCCGATGGTATGGGTGGTCACCATGCTGGAGACTTTGCCAGTCAAACGATTACGCGAAACATGGGTTTATTCAAGCAGCAAAAAACACTGGAAGACTCGGTGTTATTACTCGAGGAAAACATACTTAGCTCTAATGCCATCATTCGAGATAAATCGAGCAAATTGGGCCGAGACGCAACGATTGGCAGCACCGTCGTTTGTATTTACATCTGGAAAAGCCTTTTGTTTACCTTCTGGGCTGGTGATAGTCGACTATATCGTTATCGTAACAATTCACTGGAACGCTTAACCGAAGACCATAGCTACGTCGAAGAACTGGTACGTATGGGTAAGATTGAGGCGAAAGATGCCGAGTCGCACCCCGCTGCCAATGTTGTTTTAAAAGCTGTTGGGATCGACGACGGGCTTTGCCTCGATTTTGACTATTTCGAATTATTACACGATGATATATTTGTTATTTGCTCGGATGGACTGTATAAAGATTTAAATGAAGAAAGACTGACTCCAATATTCAATGCTAACCAGCATGACATGGCATTATTATCCCAATCCCTATTGAGTAACTCATTGGACGCCGGTGGTACTGATAATACGTCTATCATTTCCTTGAAGGTAAAGCAGAAAAACTCTAATGTCTGAAGTATGCCAATCGTTGATTAACGACTATCTGTCCGGTTCGCTAGAACTGGCTGAATTGGAAGATGGTTTCTCCAGCATATTCACCTCTACGCCTACCAGTTACTCCCATGCTCAAACTTATCTGCAAGAGCTATATGCGGTAAATAAAATCGAAGCGGATAAGTACACCGAAATAGCCAGTTTAATTTCATCAGTTAATATAAGTTCGACTCTCAGCAATAGTACCGCCGACTGCGATATATCGTACTTTTCTGAGGATAAAACCTTACATTTAACCGATATTACCGATTATACAAGCGAAGGTCCTGATGGCGACTCTAGCGACAAAACGGTCATAGTTCGAATTGAGAGTAATGTAAATTCGGCTGAAACTGAACCAGCAAATCACCTGTCTTCGGCTCCACCAATGTCGGGGGCCAAAATCGTAGACAAACCCCATCGAACTAAGCGACACGATAATCTTGGACCCGGTGTGACTTTAAAGGATCGATTTGTTTTGCTGGAAAAACTGGGCCAGGGTGGTATGGGTGTAGTTTTCAAGGCCAAGGATTTACTTAAGGTTGAAGCGCAGGACAGAGACCCCTATGTTGCGATCAAGGTATTAACCGATGCCTTTAAGAAATATTCCGGGTCATTCATCGCATTACAGCGCGAAGCCAGCAAAGCACAACGACTGGCGCATCCTAATATAGCCACTGTGTATGATTTTGATCGCGACGCAAACACTGTCTTTATGACCATGGAGTACCTTAAAGGCAAACCGCTTAATCAGCTAATAAAAGAGTTGAGCAAAAAGCCCCTTAAACTAAATCACGCGCTACATATCATCGAAGAATTAAGTAGTGGCCTGGCTTATGCTCACGAAAAACAATTGATTCATTCCGACTTCAAGCCCGGTAACTGTTTCCTGTCAAGCGATGGCCAGGTTAAATTACTCGACTTTGGTATCGCCCGTGCAAGCACTCAAACCGAAGAAGAGCGTGATAATACGATGTTCGATCCAGCAAAACTTTGCGCCGTAACACCTGCCTATGCGACACCCGAAATGTTTGCTGGTATGAATCCCGACCCACGCGATGATATCTATGGTCTGGCCTGCGTTGCCTATCAATTACTTTCCGGTGGAAAACACCCGTACAACAAGGTCGCTTCCCCAAAAATAAAGGAACTGGGTATAAAACCGAAACCGGTAAAAGGCTTGAATCGTCGGCAACAGAAAACCCTGATGAAAGCACTGGTTGTTGATCGTGAGGAACGTATTGGTTCTGTGAAAGAGTTTGCAGATGGAATGCGCACCAGGAAATCACATGCTAAGAAAATATTGTTTGGGGCACTTATTATCGCAGTAATCGGAGTTGGTGCAGGTTATAAGCCTTTTCTGACTTTTCTTAATGAACAGGAACTCTACGATAAAATTAGTTTAATTAAACAGGGCAACAAAGCCTTGATGATAGAAACAATCTGGTCGTTAGAGCAATTGAATCCAGAGCAACAAAAAATAATTTCCGTTAGTTTACGTCGCGAAATAATTACCCATTACCGTGATCGTATTCGTTCAGTTTTTAGACCGAAGGAAGGCTTATACGATTACCCGGAAGCACAGAGTTTACTCTCGCAGGCAAAGAGACACTATCCTGACTCGGTTGCTTTATCGACTATAGAGGATCAAATAAAAGAACAAAAAGATCGACTGATGGGTAGCTTAATATCGCTTTATGACCGTTATCTCCGAACCGGAAAACTGGTTAAATCTACCAATGGCGAAGATATCACCACGGTTATTCCGTTAATTAGAAGGGTCGACCCTAAACACTACCTGTTAAAAGACAAGAAATTAGCCAACATTTACCTTTCTAAAGCAGAAATTTTTATTGCCAAGCGTAAATTCAAAAATGCATCAAACTATATCAGCACTGGCCTTAAGTTATTCCCGGATGATCTCCGGCTACAAAGCCTCAACAAACAAATCAATGCTCAGTCTCAAAATTAATGAGTGATTCTGTATCGCCTTTCCGTCTTCTGGTGAAGACCTACGCTAGCCACATGTTGACACGAGATCAATACGTCAAAATCAGGGCGCAGTTGCTCAAAAAATTGCAATGTAGTGGAAAGGTAACAAAAGAAGATCTCAATAATTTTACCAACATCTCGTTTGGTAAACCCCCGCTCGAAAAAGAAAAATCCTATTCTTTATCCGACTGGATAATTATAGTTCTTGGACTGGTAGCGATAATCGTACTCGTACTTGTTATATAACCTTCAGGTCTAATAAATCAAATTCTGATGGAAGAGTTTTCTGAATAGAAAACACGCATCACCTTCTTATCCATTTTGCCTACACTGGTTTTAGGTAAAGTCTCGACAAACTCGATACGTTCGGGTATTGCCCATTTTGACAACCTGCCCTGTTCGACTTCGGCCCGTACTGCTGCCTGAACATCTTCGGCGCCTAGACTCTCGATCGCTTTAACGACGACAACCATCGGTCGTTCTCCCCACCGTTCATCAGGGATACCAAATGCAGCCACTTCACCCACGCCGGCACAACGAGAAATAACGTCTTCTAGCTCGAGCGAAGAAATCCATTCACCACCCGTTTTAATGACGTCTTTTAATCGGTCCGTAATTTGAAGCGAGCCCTTATCGTCAAAATAACCAACATCCCCCGTGTGTAAGTAACCGCCCTGCCAAAGCAGCTCAGATCCATCAGGATTTCCAGTATATCCCTGAGTCAGCCAGGGGCTGCGCATAACAACTTCGCCTGTCACTTCACCGCCTCGCGGTATGTCATTCATTTCTGTATCTACCACTCGCATATCGACCATCGGTAATGGAACACCCGTTTTACAGCGCAGTGAAATTTCCGATTCATCTGTCGATACACCTTCAATCGACGACATATCTACGGTACAAACCACTGGGCCGGTTTCTGACATGCCATAGCCCGTAAACACGCTAATCCCTTTTTCCGCCGCTTCGATCGCGAGCCCTCTGGGTAGTGCGGAGCCTCCGATGACTAACTTCCAGCGTGACAAATCGCAATCTTCAGCCTCAGGCGCTGCGAGCAACATGTGTAATATGGTAGGTACACAATGGGAAAAAGTAACCGCTTCGCTTTCAATCAGCCGAAGTAACAGTGAAGGCTCGTAGCGCCCCGGATAAACCTGTTTCACGCCCATTAACGTCGCGATATAAGGCATACCCCAGGCGTGCACATGAAACATCGGCGTAATTGGCATATAGACGTCGCCTTTGTGAAATCGGTTACTACCCGCCATCGAGCCTATGCCTGCGGTGACTCCCAGGGTATGCAGTACCAGTTGCCGATGGCTATAGAAAACTCCCTTCGGGTCGCCGGTTGTTCCGGTGGTGTAAAACGTCGTCGCGGTAGTATTTTCATCAAAATCCTGAAACACAAAATTGGCCTCAGCAGCTTCAAGCATCGCCTCGTATTCGATGACACAGGCTTCTGGTAAATCAATCGCATCATCACAAAGAAATACCAGTTTAGTGGGTTTTTCAAAGCGATCTTTTATTTGCTCAATAATCGGCATAAAGTCGGCGTGCACCAGAATTACATCGTCCTCTGCGTGATTAATGGTAAATAGAATCTGCTCTGGCGATAAACGTATATTGACGGTATGCAGCACCGCGCCCATCATTGGTACGGCAAAAAAACATTCCAGGTAGCGATGATTATCCCAGTCCATTACCGCTACCGTATCACCGTGGCTAACGCCTATTGCAGATAAACCGGCTGCAAGCTTACCGATTCGCGAATAAAGACTGAGGTAATCAAAACGCTTTTGAGTACCGCTAACTATCTCCTGATGAGGATTATTATTCAATGGCGTATGCCAGAGGTGTTTGATCAGAAGCGGGTAGTTGTAGGCCGCAGATGCATGAGTTTCGATCATCTTATTCCCCCATTTTTTTAGTATCGTGATACTACCAGAATACGGTAAAGAGGAAGTGAAGCTTTAAAAATCTAAATCAGAAAGGTTAACGACTTTATTTATCCTTAAGCAACATGGTTAGTCTATAATCGCGACTGCGTCTGGATAAAACTGAGGAAAAAGCTATGGCAGGCAATAACGTCACGATCACCGATAACCGTAATGGCAATTCGGCAGAATTCGAAATCCTCGATCCTGTCGTTGGTAATTCCAGTATCGATGTACGCCAGTTAACCAGTAAGTTAGGTCTGTTTACCTACGACCCCGGTTTCCAGGCGACAGCCAGTTGTAAGAGTGATATTACCTATATCGACGGCGACGAAGGTATATTACGTTACCGTGGATATCCGATAGAACAGCTCGCCAACCAGAGCAACTACCTGGAAGGCAGCTACCTGTTGATGTACGGCGAATTGCCGACTGCCGAGCAATTCCAGGCATTCGAAGCGTCGATCAAAAACCACACCATCGTCCACGAAGGACTCATGCAATTCATCAATGGTTTCCACAATGATGCGCACCCAATGGCGATGATGGTTGGTGTTGTCGGCGCGCTGTCGTCTTTTTATCACGACTCACTGGATATCAACAATCCAGCTCATCGCGATCTGTCAGCGCATCGTCTGCTGGCCAAGATGCCAACTATTGCGGCGCTATGTTATCGCCACGGGAACGGTCTGCCCCCGATTTACCCGCGCAACGATTTAAGTTATATCGAAAACCTGTTACATATGATGTTCAGCTTTCCCAGCGAGGAATACAAGATCAGTCCAATTGCGACACGCGCAATGGAATTAGTCTTCATCCTGCACGCCGATCACGAACAAAACGCCAGCACGTCAACAGTACGACTTTCGAGTAGCTCTGGCGCAAATCCCTACGCCTGTATCGCTGCGGGCATAGCTTCGCTCTGGGGGCCTGCACACGGCGGCGCAAACGAAGCGGTAATACGCATGCTCGAAGAGATTAACGACCCGGCCGAACTTCCAAACTACATCGCCCGTGCCAAAGATAAAGACGATCAATACCGCCTGATGGGTTTCGGTCACCGCATCTACAAAAATTACGATCCGAGAGCGACGATCATTCGCAAAGCCTGCAACGATCTGCTCGACGAGATGGAAGGCATCAATCAACCCATGTTCGAAATCGCCAAACAACTAGAACGTATAGCGCTGGAAGACGAATACTTCATCGAGCGTAATCTATATCCCAATGTCGATTTTTACTCCGGCATTATCCTCAAGGCCCTGGATATGCCGCTGAACATGTTTACTGTTGTTTTCGCAATGGCACGCACCGCTGGCTGGATATCGCAATGGAGCGAAATGATGGTGGATGACGAACAGCGGATTGGTCGGCCGCGTCAGTTGTATACCGGGGTTGAGTTGAGGGATTATGTTGGGGTTGGGGAGCGTTGAGGTCTAGCCTCCCAAAAGTCAACCTTCCGCATCACCTGATTAAATAATTCGGTAGCCAACATAGATCCCAACCAACGTCTCAACGACTCGAATTCCGATTGCTCAAACCACCCTGGATCAACCCCGGCAAACTGCCGAACAAAAGGCATAATTGCCACATCAACGAAACTCAATTTCTCGCCTGACAGGTAATTACTACTGGTTAATATTTTGTCCAGGCGGCGAAGAAAAGGTAAAGCCGCCTGCCGATGTTCATCGACCGTCAATTCCGGAAAACGACCTGCATATTTATAACGATCAAGTAAGCGTTTAAAAGCTTCATCATTTTCCTTGATCAACCCTTCCCTGTCCTCGACCAGCCATTGCTCAGGGTCGTTTATCGACAAAGCCCAACGGATAATGTCGAGACTTTCTTCGAGAATTTCACCGCTTTCCAACACCAGCACCGGTACGGTTGCTTTAGGTGAACTATTAATAAACTCTTCGGGTTTGTTACTTAAACGAACCTCTCTCAACTCAACGCGGATGCCGCTATATACCAGCGCCATACGCGCTCGAATGGCATAAGGACAACGCCGAAACGAATAAAGTATGGGTATGCTGTTCACTCGATGAGTGTGTACTTTTTGGCAGTCGTAGTAAACAAAATCAGCTACACTTTGTCTAACCTCAACACTTGATCACGGTCTTAATACATGCTTGATAATTCCAATCACTCCGTAGAACAGTATCAGTCCGAAATTGATCGTGCCATATCGTCGATAGAATCCATTATTCTTGGTAAATCGACACAGATTAGATTGGCCGTTTGTTGCCTACTAGCTCGCGGCCATTGCTTGATCGAAGATTTACCCGGAGTCGGCAAAACCACATTGTCGCAAACCATCGCCCAGGTTTTCGGCCTCGATTTTAATCGTATCCAGTTCACCAGTGATTTGCTGCCGGCCGATATACTCGGCGTTTCGATCTTTGATCCGGCAAGTCAGATTTTTAATTTTCATCCCGGACCGATATTTGCCCACTTTGTACTGGCCGACGAGATCAATCGCGCCACACCAAAAACCCAGAGTGCATTGCTCGAAGCGATGGAAGAAAAACAAATCACGGTAGAAGGCACTACGCATAAACTCGACGAACCATTTTTCGTCATCGGTACCCAGAACCCCCTGGATCAATCTGGCACCTTCCCATTACCCGAGTCACAACTCGATCGCTTCATGATGAAAGTTCAACTGGGTTACCCGGATGAAGAGGCTGAGCGAGCACTGCTGTCGGGAGAAAATCCACGCGAGAAACTACTCCGCATACAGCCGAGCATGAGCATCGATCAGTTTCTGGTACTACAAAAGGCGGTCGATCAAATTCATTGTTCGGCGCCCCTGCTTGATTACGTCCAGACGCTAATAATGGCTACCCGGAACCCTGGGTTATTTGTTTATGGGGTATCGCCGCGTGCTGGTTTGGCGATCGTTCGTGCTGGCAAAGCCTGGGCTTTGATGAGTGGCCGAGGCTCGGTCGAACCGGGAGACGTTCAAGCGATCTTCGCTTCGATCTGCGAGCATCGTCTAACGGCGACCGAGCAACATAGTAAGTCGGTCGTTAGTCTACTGGAAGAGCTGCTCGAAAATATTTCGATTCCATAACCGGGTATTAACGAGTGACTTTTCTGTCCCTGAGCATGCCAAAACCCTTTCGTCGTCGAATCGATGACTGGTTCGCGCGACATAACCCGCCCAGCCCCGGTAGCATTCTGCTACATAATCGCCGCCTCTATATCCTTCCTACCCGGTTTGGTTATTTGTTTGCGACGATGTTACTGGTGCTATTTTTGGCGGCCATTAACTATCAGAACAGCATGGCTTTTGTACTAACCTTCATGCTCACCGCCCTGGGTATAGTCAGCCTCTGGTATACGCATAAAAACCTGCTCGGTCTGGAAATAACTCTGCAAGCACCAAAGCCAGTTTTCAGGGGCGAAGATAGCGAATTTATCTTTTCGCTATATCATGCCAATAACAGTACCCGTTATGCCATAGGGTTGCAATACGGCCGTGAAATACCGGTTTATCTCAGCCTTAAACCGGGTAGCCGTGTCGAAGCCAAACTAAAAATACCCACCACTAAACGCGGTCGTTTTAAGCCCAAAGGGCTGTACATTTTTACTCGCTACCCCACTGGCCTGTTCCATGCCTGGGGCTGGCTGAAATTTGATACATCGGTTTTGATTTATCCAAAACCCAGCGATGGTGCAATATTGCAGAATACCCTGGTCGAGCAGTATCAGGGTAAAACAGCCACCAGCACCATCGAGGGTGATGATTTCGCTGGCCTACGCGAACATCGTAAAGGCGAATCACTTCGGCATATCTCATGGAAAGCCTATGCTCAGGGTAAAGGACTATTAACCAAGACCTTC
Organism: Gammaproteobacteria bacterium; assembly: GCA_030595795.1. GTDB lineage: Bacteria > Pseudomonadota > Gammaproteobacteria. The sequence goes on along the minus strand of JAUVCH010000108.1, from coordinate 1,648 downwards.
CAGGGTCACGCGAAACCATCTTTGTGGGTCGACTGGGCACAGATACCTCGCGGCTCGCTAGAGGATAAACTCTCTTTCATGACGGCACTGGTGTTGGCAGCCGAGAACGAAAACTTGAAATACGGCGTAAAATTACCCGGCGAGACGATCGAACAAAATACTGGCACCGCACACAAGCAGGCCTGCCTGTCGTCTATCGCCATGTTCAAACAACCCAATCTCGACTCAGACTTCGAAATCGCCGATGATCACCGTTAATAAACTTGATCTCCCAATCGATTCGATCCCATTGGAGTTCGCTAGCCGGTCGAGTATTTTTGCCGTCTGCTTCTGCTTTTTATTTTCGATTGCGGCCCATTTCTTTCACTTGCCGCTATGGGTGAGTGGACTGGTCGTCATCTCACTAGGTTGGCGTTGCCTGCAAAACCTGGGGTATGTCAAAGGCATTAATAAATGGCTACTGGTACCGATGGTAGTACTTGGTGGAGTCGGTGTATTTGCCGAGTTCTGGACTATCGTCGGTCGCGATGCGGGCCTGGCATTACTCACGGTGATGACCACTTTTAAGATACTCGAAAGCCGTAATCACCGCGATATGCTAATTCTCATTTTTCTGTGTTACTTCCTCATCGCGACACATTTCCTGTTTTCACAAAGTATTTTTACCGCGGCATTCATGCTTCTAACACTGGTGGTTATCACGGCTACTTTGGTTACCCTGAATCAGCGCAGCGACGACGTTAGTGTTAAGGATCGACTCATTAGCAGTTCCCGGCTGGTTGGCATGTCGATTCCGTTGATGTTGGTGTTGTTTGTATTGGTGCCACGAATACCCGGACCACTGTGGGGCATCACCAATGAACAAAGAGGTGGCGTCACCGGCCTTAGTGACAGTATGTCTCCCGGCGCAATTAGTAATTTAATCCGCAGCAACGAGGTCGCTTTCAGGGTCGATTTTAAAGACGTCGTGCCCCCGCAGAACCAGCTCTATTGGCGCGGGCCGGTGATGGCAGCGTTTAACGGCCGAACCTGGAATCAGGTCAGGCGCAAAGCCATCAGCCAACTCCAATTATTCACCACCGAGGATGCCACCGAATATACGGTGACGCTCGAACCAAACGGCGAACGTTGGTTACTCGCACTCGACATACCGACTCAACTGGTAAAGAGTAGTTTTATGACGGCAGACTATCAGCTCACAAGCCTTAAGCCGATCAACGATTTACGCCGCTATACCATGGAATCTCGACTTAGTTTTCAGGTCGGTCTTGACGAAGACCCGGACTACCTCGAACTGACTCGGAAATACCCGCAAGACTCCAATCCGCTGACCATCCAGCTGGGACAGAAACTCTCCGCTCAGTATCAGGATAAAGAAGATATTGTGAATCATGTTTTACGACTGTTTCGCGAACAGGAATATACCTATACCTTAAGCCCGCCATTACTCCGGGGCGATGTTGTCGATGAATTTCTGTTTGAGAGTCGGCGCGGATTCTGCGAACACTTTGCCGGTAGTTTTGCGTTACTGATGCGCGCCGCCGGAATTCCATCGCGAATAGTCACCGGCTATCAGGGTGGTGAATACAACAACGTCGGAAATTACCTTATAGTGCGCCAGTCCGATGCGCATGCCTGGACCGAAGTC
>JAUVCH010000026.1 GCA_030595795.1 Gammaproteobacteria bacterium | reverse complement strand
TTGGCTTTTACTCCTTCTTTATCGTAGAAGTTTGTATCGGTAATCGTCGCTTTAATCACCCGGCCATTGGCAAGTGGCGCATAAACGGTCTCACCCATGCGATTGTGGCCACCTTTGACCAGGGCCATTGCGATAGAGTGTCCGCAGCAAGCGCTGTAGTAGCTCGAACTAACGTGGCCAACCATCGGCACTGGTTTCGGCGCGCGCGGGTCATTGACCAGTTGTGCGCCTTCGGGGATGACAGTCATGGCATCTTCGGTAACCAGGCCAACCAGTTGTTTGCGATCTTTACGAACGGTATCTGGGCGATTTAACGAACGCTTACCGAGAAAATCGGCTTTGGTTTTGGACAGTGCCCAGCCCAGGCCGAGGTCTTCGACTGTCACCGAGCCATCGGTGTCCTGTCCGACGATGACATAGCCTTTTTCGGCACGTAATACGTGCATGGTTTCGGTGCCGTAGGGTGTGATATTAAATTCGGCTCCAGCCTGCATTAACTCTTCCCACATGAATCGACCATAGTTGGCCGGTACATTCACTTCGTAGGCGAGTTCACCCGAGAAGCTGATGCGATTCACAATGCATTCGACATCGCCGATCTTGCCCGCGTGCGAATCCATAAATTTAAAGTTCTCCGCACTGAAATCGATCCCCTGACAAACCGCCGAAACCACCTTACGACTATTCGGCCCAACTACAGCTGCTGTCGCCCAGTGATCGGTTACCGAGGTAAGAAACACTTCCATCTCCGGCCATTCGGTCTGTAACCAGCGCTCCATCCAGGCCAGTACGCCTGCCGCGCCACCGGTCGTGGTGTGCATGAAGAATCGATCTTCGGCTAAACGAATGGTGACACCGTCATCCATTACCATGCCGTCTTCACCGAGCATGAATCCGTAACGACCTTTGCCGACTTCGAGCTTTTTCCAGTTATTGGTGTAAATCATTTCCAGAAACTCGGCTGAATCTCGACCGCTTATTTCGATCTTGCCGAGCGTTGACGCGTCGAGGATGCCGACGCTATCGCGCACCGCCAGACATTCACGGTTGACCGCCTCGTCGAGCGATTCGCCTTTTTGTGGGTAATACCAGGGACGCTTCCACTGCCCGACATCCTCGAACTCGGCACCGTTTTCTTCATGCCAGACGTGCATCGCAGTTTTGCGTACCGGATCGAAAAGCTGGTCACCGAGATTCTGCCCTGCAACCGCGCCGAAAGTAACCGGCGTGTAGTTCGGACGATAAGTCGTGGTACCGGTTTCGGCAATACTCTGCCCGAGAGTTTCGGCCAGAATTCCCATGCCGTTAATATTGCCGAGCTTGCCCTGATCGGTGCCGAAACCCATCGCGGTATAGCGCTTAACGTGCTCGACCGAGTGGAATCCTTCGCGCGCGGCGAGCTGGATATCGGCCACACCGACGTCGTTTTGCAAATCGATAAAAGCCTTCGGACCACGACCCTGCGGATAAGTCGAAGGAACTTGCCATAAAGGCATAATCGCGTCGCTCTTGACCGCATCGGTCGCGGGAACAGCCATATCGTCATCAAAGCCACAGGTCTTTGCCGCGCTATTACCAGCTATGGTCGCCTGTTGCAGACTACTTTTTAAATCCAGAGTCCCATTCGCCCCACCCACCGAGACTTGTGCCTGATTTGGCGTGCCGGGCAGGAACATCGCCTGTTCATCATTCCAGATCGCCTTCGCACCCGATTGCGAACTGAGATGGACTACCGGACTCCAGCCACCTGACATCGCGAGCAAATCGCAGTTCAAGGTTCTGGCACCGCTAACCGATTTACCATCTTCGGACAGGGCCATAATCTGAACCGAACGTAAATGTTTACCACCCGTGGTATAGGTCACAACACTGCCATTGATGATTTCGATACCGGCACTGCGCACGGTATGTACTATTTCACTGGCTGGCTGCGCCCGTGCATCAACAACTGCTGCAACTTCGATACCGGCCGCTTTGCAATCCAGCGCAGTCTGATAAGCACTGTCGTTATTGGTGAATATCACCGCTCGGTTACCCGGTTTTACCGCGTAACGATTGATATAAGTCGAGACCGCAGAAGCTAGCATGATGCCGGGTCGATCATTGTTGGCAAATACCAGCGGTCGCTCCGCAGCACCTGTGGCAAGGATTACCTGATGCGCACGAACCTGCCAGATTTTCTCGCGGCCAGTCTTGCGATCAGCAATCGGCAAATGATCAGTTAGGCGCTGATTGACGGTGAGAAAGTTATAGTCGTGATAACCATAAGCCGTGCTGCGATTGAGCAACTGTACTTCAGGCATGGTCTGTAATTCGGCAGTCGTAGCTTCGATCCACTCGCTCGCCGCCTTTTCATCGATTAGCGCATGACTGTTTAAGGTCAGGCCACCAAACTCAACCTGTTCATCGACCAGCATCACGCGAGCACCGGCGCGTCCGGCAGCCAGTGCAGCGGTTAACCCAGCAACACCACCACCAACAACAAGCAAATCACAATGCGCGTGACCGTGTTCGTAGCGATCAGGGTCGTTTAAACGCGGCGATTCGCCGAGCCCAGAGGCCTTGCGAATAAAGTGTTCGTATTTCATCCACATGGCTTTCGGCCACATGAAGGTTTTGTAGTAAAACCCGGCTGGCATCAAGCGTGAAAACTTGCTGTTGATCGACAATAAATCAAAATTGAGGCTGGGCCAGCAATTGACGCTACTGGCGTCGAGGTCTTTGTATAGCTCGACCTGTGTACCACGCGCATTAGGAATCGTATATTCGCCTTTTTCTAGCTGGAATATCGCATTCGGTTCCTCTGCACCGGCGCTGACAATACCGCGTGGCCGATGATATTTCCAGCTTCGGCCAACCATGTGAATACCGTTCGCTAGCAAAGCCGAGGCCAGGGTATCACCCGCAAGTCCGCTATAAGTTTTACCGTTGAAGCTAAATTCGAGGGATTCGTCACGATTGACGCGACCACCTTCGGCGAGTCGGTATCGTTGGTTCAATGGCTGGCTCATGCCTTGCCCTCCGATGATGGTAACTCACCGATTTTGTAAGTCGATTTTATTTGATAACTCACGGTATCGCGCTCGGCATTGAAATAACGTCGGCAACCCGCCGTGTGCAACCATTGCTCTCGGTGCAAACCTTTTGGGTTTTTACGCATAAACAGATAATCTGCCCATTCGATATCAGATAGTTTCTCGGTTTCCAATGGACGTGCAATATGCGCTTCACCGGCGTAAGAAAATTCGGATTCATCGCGTTTGCCGCACCAGGGGCATTCGATTAATAACATATCAATAAACTCCTAGTGCGCAACGCCAGCGGCGCCGTGTTCATCGATTAACAAGCCGCTCACGAAGCGGTCCAAGGCGAATGCGCGATTCAGTTCGTGCGGTTCGCCGGTGGCGACATTATGGGCAAACACCCAACCAGAACCCGGCGTAGCTTTAAAGCCACCTGTCCCCCAACCGCAATTGAAGTACAGGCCTTTCACCGGTGTATTACCGATGATTGGGCAAGCATCGGGCGTGGTATCGACGATGCCACCCCACTGTCGGTTCATGCGTACACGACTGAATATCGGGAATAATTCGACGATAGCCGAAACCGTATGTTCGATACCGGAAAAACTACCACGTTGACCGTAACCCGTATAACTGTCGATACCAGCACCGATAACCAGGTCACCCTTATCCGACTGACTGACGTAGCCGTGTACCGCATTCGACATCACTACCGTATCGAGAATCGGTTTGATGGGTTCGGAAACCAGCGCCTGCAATGGATGACTCTCAATCGGCATGCGGAAACCAGCCATATCGGCCAGAACCGAACAATGCCCGGCCACTACCACGCCGACTTTAGGCGAAAGAATTTTACCGCGAGTAGTTTCGACACCGGTAACGGCACCGTTTTCCTGAAGAATCGACGTGACTTCGCAATTCTGGATAATATCAACACCGTATTTATCGGCACCGCGCGCAAAACCCCAGGCCACCGCATCGTGTCGCGCAACACCACCGCGTGGCTGAAAAGACGCACCGAGAATCGGATAGCGGCAACCCTGATCGATATTAATATGCGGGATCGCCGCCTTGATTTCCTGCGGACTAACGACATGGCCGTCGATACCATTTAATCGATTGGCATTCACACGACGCTGAATATCGCGCATGTCCTGTAGCGTATGACCGAGGTTATAAACCCCGCGCTGGCTGAACATGACATTGTAGTTCAGGTCCTGACTCAGGCCTTCCCAGAGTTTCATTGATTTTTCGTAAAGATGCGCGGACTCGTCCCAGAGATAATTCGAGCGAACGATGGTGGTATTACGCCCGGTATTACCGCCACCGATCCAGCCTTTTTCGAGTACAGCGATGTTCTTCATGCCATGCTCTTTGGCCATGTAATAAGCCGTGGCCAGACCATGCCCACCACCACCGACGATAATGGCATCGTACTGCTGTTTCGGCTCAGGGCTGCGCCAGGCGGCGGACCAGTTCTGGTGATAGCTCATCGCATTGCGCGCGAGCGAGAAAATTGAATATTTGCTCATAATAAACCACGGTTATGAAGGCGCAGAACAAGCTGCATCAGTAGGGCGTGAGGTTACTCATTGACGGCAGGATAGACAATAGCTGTCTGCGAAATGTTGTATTCTGATTGCGTCAGATTTTGGTATAGGGCCAGGTAGTCGGCCCGTCATTGTTAGAACGGCGCGAAGTGGCAATAAAAAGCTTCTCCACTTTCTCTCTAGCCCAGGGCGTCTTGCGTAAGAATTTTAGACTCGAAGTGATACTCGGATCGGTGGTAAAACAGTTAATCGCGATACGCTCGCCTAATTCCTGCCAGCCATATTGTGCTACTAACTCGGTGACGACTGCCTTCAGGGTGACGCCATGCAGCGGGTCGTTTGTGCGTTCTTCAGGCATCCCGTGAAACCGAACCTGCATCGCTTGCTGGAGATTTCGATTTATCTTTTTTAACCCGAATTTTTTGCCCGCCAAGATCACTACCATTGAGTGATATCATCGCTGCTTTCGCCTCGCCCTGTTTGGGCATTTCGACAAACCCGAAACCCTTCGAGAGTCCACTGGCTTTGTCGGTAATCAAAACACAGGATTGTACTGCGCCAAATGCTTCAAACGCGGCGCGAAGTTCGTCTTCACTCGTGCTACGCGCGAGATTCCTGACAAGTAGTTTCATATTATGTCGCTTTAACTGATGATTGTTGGGTAACCTTGATTATACAACGTGTAATCAGATCTGCCCGCAAATAATCGCAGCGCTTTGTCTTACATTTTGCTGTAACCGATTACAACGATTGCAACAAACACCCATATCATTGTAGTAGTGAGATAAAACATATAACGCTTTTTGTCGGTTGTTTTAGTTTCTTGCGGTATTACGAGAACCGGTAAAGTTGACTTCTGATGTGTAGACATATCTTTAATACTCCAGGTGTTAATGGGTTTTTGATGTTTCTAGCCTTCGCTATTCATGAACCCCAGCAGGTGTAACAGGCTGGTAAACAGGTTGAAGATCGCGACGTACAGGGTCACGGTGGCCATGATGTAGTTAGTTTCCCCGCCATGAATAATATTACTGGTCTGGTACAGAATCAGCCCTGCCATAAGCAGCACAAACATCGAAGACACCGCCAGAGATAATGCGGGCATGTCGAAAAATATCGCGCCGAGTCCGGCGACGAAGGCCACCAGAATACCCACTACCAGGAAACCACCCATGAAACTGAAGTCCTTGCGGCTGACAAGCGCGTAACCCGACAATCCGAGGAAAATGGCGCCGGTGGCGCCCATCGCGGTCATCACGACCTGGCCGCCATTCGGCATACTCAGGTAGCTATTGAGGATCGGACCCAGGGTGTAGCCCATGAAACCGGTCAACGCAAATACGAATGCGATCCCCAGGCCGCTGTTACGAAACCTGGTAGTGGCAAACAGCAGCCCAAAGTATCCGCCCAGTGTCAACAGCAGGCCAGGATGGGGCAGGTTTAAAGTCATAGAAATACCCGCCGTAAGCGCGCTGAATAGCAGGGTCATGGACAACAGAGTGTAGGTGTTTCGGATCACATTGTTGGTAGCAAGAATGCTGGTTTGCGCTCTGGGAGCCGCATTGCTGGTTGATATATTCATGATGAATTGTCTCCGTCGTTTCTGTCTTCTGAAAGTATCGAAATAAGATACGCTTGTTTAAATCTATGATAAAGTCGAATATTATCGCTATACTATTCGTATTTAACGAAGTATTAAATTTATGATTAACTATAAACACCTGCACTATTTCTGGGTGGTGGCAAAAGAAGGTGGCATCGCACGCGCCAGCGAACGCCTGCACCTGACACCCCAGACCATCAGTGGGCAAATTAGTTTGCTGGAAGATAGCCTGGGTGAAGCACTGTTTAATCGGGTCGGAAGAAATCTGGAATTAACCGATACCGGTCGTCTCGCCCTGAGTTACGCCGACGAGATTTTCGTCCTGGGTGGCGAACTGGAAGAGGTGTTGCATAATCTCCCTTCCGACCGACCACTGGTGTTTAAAGTCGGCGTTGCGGACGTGGTACCCAAGTCCATAGCCTATCGCCTGCTGGCTCCGGCACTGCGGCTAGCTGACCCGGTACGCATTGTTTGTCGGGAAAATAACATTAACGCTTTACTGGCCGAACTGGCCTTACACCGAATAGACCTGGTGATCGCCGATTGCCCCATTCCGCATAATGTGGATGTACACGGTTTTAACCACCAGTTAGGGGAATGCGGCATAAGCTTTTTTGCAATGTCCCAATATGCGCCCAAATTACAAAAATGCTTTCCGCAGAGCCTCAACGGGGCACCAATGCTGCTACCAGGTGAAACGGCGGTAGCCCATAGTCGACTGTTAAAGTGGTTCGAAAAAATTAATATTCACCCGCGTATTGTCGGTGAGTTCGATGACAGCGCCTTGATGAAAGCCTTCGGCCAGGCCGGAGCTGGCATTTTTATAGCGCCTACGCCGATTGCAGCGGAGGTGGAAAAAAAATATGGCGTGGTAGTTGTCGGACAGACGGATGAGGTGCGCGAGCAGTTCTATGCTATTTCGGTGGAACGTAAAATTTCCCATCCTGCAGTAGTCGCTATCACCGAAACCGCCCGTGAGTGGCTGTTTCGAGATACCCCTCCACAGATTGAACGAAAAAGTAATCGGAAAATAACATGAACGAAGTAGGCAAAAATTCGGCACAGTCGGCAGAACAGGGGGTTTATCACGCACCCTGGGAAAAGGCCTTCGACAATATACTCACGCCCTTTGAAGAGTTTATACATCAGCAAACCACCAGTGGCTTGCTGCTGATGGGTACTGCCGCGATCGCACTGATACTGGCCAATAGTCCACTAGCCACCGACTACGCCTATTTTATGCATACTCTGATCAGCCTCGGTGCCGGTAGCTGGACGCTGGAAATGAGCCTGCAACACCTGATCAACGATGGTCTGATGGCTCTGTTTTTCTTTGTCGTTGGCCTGGAGCTGAAGCGGGAAATACTGGTGGGTGAACTGGCGAATCTGCGCAATGCCACGCTGCCGATAGGCGCAGCCATTGGCGGTATGGTGGTCCCGGCGTTGATTTATTTTGCCATCAATCCGGATGGCGATGCCTCCCTCGGATGGGGCATACCGATGGCGACAGATATTGCTTTCGCCATCGGTGCGCTGGCATTACTGGCGAGCCGTGTGCCTAAGGCATTGATCACTTTTCTGGTGGCGCTGGCGATCGTCGATGATCTGGGTGCGGTGTTAGTCATTGCCGTGTTCTATACCGACATCATCGTGCTCGGCCCGCTGGCGGCAGCGGCCGGTCTTTTCGTTTTGCTGCTCGCTTTCAATCTTAGCGGTACCCGTAAGAGCATGCCTTATCTAATAGTCGGCGCACTGTTGTGGTACGCCTTGCTGCAATCCGGTGTGCATGCGACTCTGGCGGGTATTCTAACCGCCTTAACCATACCCGCAGTTCCTAAATACAATCCTGAGCGTTTTAGCGAGCACGTCAAGGAATTGATGCAGCGGTTTGACGCCAGCCACCAACCCGGCAAGAGCATCATGACCAATGACAAGCTGCGCGCCGTCGTACAGACGCTGGAAAATGGTGTGCACAGCGTCGAAGCCCCATTGCAACGCCTGGAGCATGTCTGGCACATACCGGTAGCTTACCTTGTGATTCCTGTCTTCGCTCTGGCCAACGCCGGTATTCCACTAACATTAGATTCAATGGGCGAAACTTTGACCCATCCCGTTACGCTCGGTGTATCGCTGGGCCTGGTGCTGGGTAAGTTTATCGGTATCACCGGGGTTAGCTGGCTATTACTGAAACTAGGGGTAGCGGTGTTGCCCAAAGATACCCGTTTCACCCAGATTGCCGGCGTGTCACTACTGGCTGGTATCGGCTTCACAATGTCCATTTTTGTCGCAGAACTTGGGTTTGCCGGCCAGGCGGAATATCTGTTAATGGCCAAGACGGGTATTCTTATCGCTTCCGTGCTGACGGGTGTAGCAGGTTTTATCTGGCTCTACGTGGTGAGCGAACCGGTAGAGACCAGGGCATAATTCAAGCGGGATATAAATATCAGGTTTTTACGATGATTTAGGCAATTATATTCGAATATTGCGCATGCTGTAATTGAACTATAATTAGGCGATTAAGATCAATCACCAGACATTTATATAAGCAAGATGCATTATCTAAAAAGACTCATTCTACGACTATGTTCAAGCCATTCTCGGTGAGAACGAGATTCCCTCGTATACTAGGCTTGCTGAGCGTGGTCGCAATTTTTCTTCCTACACAGCACGCCACAGCTTACGAAGTGCTAACAGCAAAGGAGCTAGCCTCTCACTGCAAAGCATTGCCTAATACAAGCGACAGTGCCGACGGTCAGTACTGCATCCGTTATATCCAGGGGTTTGTCGACGGCGCGGTGGCGACCGACGCGAGAGTCATGATGAATCTGGAATCGGAGCTCGCGAATGAAACCTTCAGTGAGCGTGCCATTCGCCTACGCTCACCAGATCGCAAGATCTATGGACGAGCAGCACGTTATGCCGAATTTTGTCTGGGGGATCCGGTGCCACTACGAGAAGTAGTCGACAATGTAGTAAACGACCTTTTTATGCGCAAACATCTTGAACCTGAAACCTCTGCTCGCGACCTGGTCTACGCATCATTACGAAAACACTATCCTTGTAAGGAATCAGCGCCGAATTAATGAGCGTGAGAATTTTGATCGGACCGATTCAACTCTGTCAGACATGAGCAGGCGTTGGCGGCGCTTTAGCGCATTGCTGTTCCTCCTGATTACTGCGTGGTTACTGTGGTCCGGACTTCATACCCCCTTGTTACTAGGGCTCGGAGCCCTGTCCTGCATACTGAGCTCGTACCTGGCACATCGGGTTGGATTTTTCGATGAAGTATTCTCCTTGCAGGTGATACCACGCCTGCCGCGTTATTGGGGCTGGTTACTGCTGGAAATTGTCAGGTCCAGTCTCGAGGTCACGCGTATCATACTTCAACGAAAACCATCAATCAGCCCCACTGTGGTTGAATTCGAAGCAGCGCCGAGGGGTCCTGTGGGTCAGGTAATTCTGGGTAACTCGATCACCCTTACACCAGGCACGTTAACACTGGACGTTCACAATGGGCGACTAAGAGTGCATTGCCTGACGCAAGAAGGGGCAGACTCACTGCTGTCTGGCGAATTTAACCGCCGCGCGAGCGCACTGACCAGGGACTAAGCGTGTACTACATCGTCTCATTCGCTATTTTGATCACCATGGCGCTGGCGCTTGCTCGCGCGGTACTTGGGCCCAGCGTGTACGATCGTGTTTTAGCGGTCAACATGTTCGGTACCAAGACGACACTACTGTTGTCGGTCATTGCCTTCCTTTATGGCCGTCCAGACTTCCTCGACCTGGCACTTACCTACGCCCTGATCAATTTTATTGGTGTACTGGCAGTACTTGAATTTTTTCAGGACCGTTCGATTCGGCGTGCAAAGAATCGGCAGGGCGGAACTTGACACAATGGACAGCGTGATCGATGTACTCAGCTGGATTTTACTTACCCTCGGAGGCGCCTTCGTTTTTGTGGGCGGACTTGGAGCGCTACGTCTGCCTAATTTCTACACCCGGATGCACGCAGCAAGTCTCACCGACAGCATAGCTTCAATACTCATTCTTCTGGGCATCATGCTTCAGGCCGGATGGTCGCTCGCCGCCATCAAATTGCTTGCGATCCTCGCGTTTCTTCTCCTGACGGGGCCTACTGCCTCCTATGCTCTGGCAAACTCTGCCCTGCTGTCCGGGTTAAAACCCGGCAACTCTGCGGACGACAGCACGGAGAATTGACACCATGGTAATTCTGTTCGCAGTGTTTCTATTGACGCTATTGGTGCTGACGGCGGTTGCAATCGTACGCACCGAAAATCTATTCGTCGCCGTTATGCTAACAGGCATATTCAGTCTGTTGATGGCGGCTAACTTTTTTGTCCTCGATGCCGCTGATGTCGCGTTGACGGAAGCCGCAATCGGGGCTGGGATTACGACGGTATTTTTTCTGGGAGCATTAGCCCTGACCGCAGAACACGAAAAATCTGCTCCCTCCAAACGGTGGCTTTCAATGGGAGTCGTCATCGTCACCACGCTGATATTAGTTTACGCGACCTTTGACAAACCCCGCCTGGGCGATCCCGATGCACCTGTTCACCTGCACGTGGCGCCGTGGTACCTGGAAGAGACTCCTGAGTTGATCGGTATCCCCAACGTGGTTACGGCAATTCTTGGAAGCTTTCGCGGTTATGACACCCTGGGAGAGTTGTTTGTAATTTTCATGGCCTGCATCGGCGTGCTTTTTATATTGAGTGGACGTCGAGACCAGCATTTACCACCAGACGATATGGCATTGTCTTACACGGCCCACGGTCTGCGACATCACCTGATTCCTAAAGTTGTGGGTCGACTGCTCATTCCTTTTATTGTTTTGTTCGGGTTCTATGTACAGTTCCATGGAGAATACGGCCCCGGAGGGGGTTTCCAGGCGGGCGCCATCGTTGCTGCCGGAATTATTCTGTACGCTTTGCTGGAAGGGGAGGCTGCAGCATTGAAGGCCGTACCACCCCAGGCCCTGATGGGTATGGCCATTGGTGGTGCCATGTTATTCGGCATGGTAGGCATTGCTGGAATTGTTCTGGGGGGTAACTTTCTCGACTACTCCGTGCTAGCGGACAACCCGGTAAAAGGTCAGCAGTTAGGCATCCTGGTAATTGAACTTGGTGTAGGGATGACGGTGTGTGGTGCCTTACTGTTAATCTTCCACGCCTTTGCCGCACGAGAACCGAGCTGATGGAGCTATTGGGTCTCTACAACTACTGGGCCTTCGCTGTCGTGTTGATGACAGGCCTGTATGCGGTGATCACCAAAGGAAATCTCATCAAGAAGCTTATCGGCCTGTCCATTTTTCAGTCCGCGGTATTTCTGTTATACATCACAATGAACAAGGTAGACGGCGGTACCGCGCCCATCGTCCAGAAGGGCGTGGCCGATCAGGTTTTCTCCAACCCGTTGCCGCAGGTGCTGATTCTCACCGCAATTGTGGTTGGCATCTCTACCACTGCTTTGGGCCTGGCAATCGTGATTCGCATTAAAGAGTCCTACGGCACGATCGAAGAGCACGAAGTTCAGAATCTGGATCACGACCTGTGATCCTCACCGACCATCTTCCCGCACTGCAAGTAGTGGTGCCAATGCTCATTGCACCTCTGGTTGTGCTCATGCGCGTTCGCGGACTTCCCTGGGCAGTCGCAACAGTCACGAGTCTGATGGCATTCGCTATTGCGGTCGGTCTTACCAATACGGTTCTCGATAGCTACAGCGTCACCTACGAAATGGGGTCCTGGCGAGCGCCGTACGGTATCGAACTCCACGTAACAAGTTTCAGTGCACTATTGCTATTAATCGTGACGGGGGCCTCTACGCTAACACTTGTCGCAGGTAAACAAAGTATCGACACTGAAATAGGGCACGATCGCCAGCCCTTGTTTTACGCAGCGTGGTTACTGGCACTATCGGGATTCACTGGCATTATTGTCACCGGAGATGCCTTCAATATCTTCGTCTTCATGGAGATCGCATCACTGGCAAGTTACGTGATAATCGCGGCTGGATCGGATCGTCGAGTATTACCGGCGGTGTTCAAATACCTCATCATGGGCACCATTGGCGCGACGTTTTACCTGATTGGCATAGGCCTTATTTACATGATGACCGGGACGCTGAACCTGGCCGATATGGAGGCGCGGATTCATGAGGTCGGTGAACTCAGGCCCATCCTGGTCGCGGCGGGTTTCATTACGCTTGGACTGGCCCTCAAAGCAGCGGTTTTTCCGTTGCACGCGTGGCTGCCACACAGCTACACCTACGCACCTCACATCGTCACCGCATTTCTCGCCGCGTGTTCAACGAAAGTTGCGCTATATGTGCTGCTGCGTTTTGATTTCCTCGTATTCCAGCAGAACCTCTCGACGCACGAAGTGCAATTTACCGTTTTCCTGATGCCACTGGCTGTATTTGCGATCCTGATTGCCTCGGGCGTGGCCGTGTTCGAACGAAATCTAAAAGGCTTGCTGGCGTATTCGTCGCTGGCGCAGGTGGGATACATCCTTTTGGGTGCCAGCCTGGTCAGCATGCCGGGACTCACGGCAGGGTTGATGCATATGTTCAATCACGCTTTGGCCAAAGGTGCGTTGTTTCTGGCAGTGGCTTGTCTCGGTATGCGGTTCACCCGGTTAGAGCTGGTGAACCTGTCAGGAGTAGCCCGACAAATGCCCTGGACCATGGCGGCGTTTGTGCTCGCGGGTCTGAGTTTGATCGGTGTACCGGGTACGGCCGGCTTCATCAGTAAGTGGATGCTGATCTCAGCCGCGTTGCAGGAAGGTGCATTGGGAGTCGCTCTGGTCGCAATTATAGTAGTAAGTTCACTGCTGGCAGTGGTATACATCTGGCGAGTTATCGAATTGGCCTATTTCGGTGATCCACCTGAGGCAGGCCAGTCGGTAAACGAGGCTCCCGTGTGGTTGCTCGTGGGAACCTGGGTTGCGGCACTCATGAATATATATTTTGGGATTATCCCGTCCTTGCCATTATCGCTTGCGAGTGAGTCGGCCGCTTCCCTGTTGCAGCATTTACCATGACCAGCGAATTTCAGATACTTCTTTCAATCTTGCTACCCCTGGCAGGTGCTGTCGGTATTGCCATCACTGGCCGTCACTATCCGAATTTACGCGAAGCACTGACTCTGTTCACCGCCGCCAGCCTGACGGCGGTTGTCTGGACACTGCTGCCCGAGTTGCTTGCAGGTGAACGCCCCTCGGTACGTGTGGCCGAAATGCTACCGGGACTCACCATCGAATTTCAGGTGGAGCCACTCGGAATGTTATTTGCCGCGTTAGCGTCGTTGCTGTGGATCGTAAACTCGATTTACTCCATCGGTTATATGCGAGGCAACAACGAGCGGCATCAAACACGCTTTTACGTCCTGTTCGCCGTGGCGTTATCGGCTGTGATGGGGATCGCGTTCGCAGGCAATTTGTTGACACTCTTTATCTTCTATGAAGTTCTAACACTCTCCACCTATCCGCTGGTGGCGCATAAGGGTGACAGCAAGACCGTTGTATCGGCGCGTACTTATCTCGGCATATTACTCGCCACCTCGATCGGACTTTTCCTCCCGGCCATCATTTGGACCTACCAGGTGGCGGGCACACTGGATTTCACTCCCGGAGGGATTCTCGATGGTAACCTCGCGGGGCCAGCTGTTGGCCTGTTACTCGCGCTGTATGTGTTCGGAATCGGTAAAGCGGCAGTGATGCCTGTTCACCGCTGGCTGCCGGCGGCAATGGTAGCGCCGACTCCAGTTAGTGCGCTGCTTCATGCCGTGGCCGTGGTTAAAGCAGGCGTGTTTACGATCATTAAGGTGGTCGTGTTTATATTCGGTGTCGAGTTTTTGTCTACCGAGTCGAGCGCTGACTGGCTACTTATTGCGGCCGCGTTCACCGTTATTGCTGCCAGCATCGTGGCGTTACGCCAAAGCAACCTGAAACGATTACTGGCTTACTCAACCATTGCACAATTATCTTACGTCGTCATGGCGGTAGCCATTCTCAAGCCGTTATCGGAAATCGGCGCTACGATTCACATCGCCGCGCACGCTTTTGGTAAAATTACACTTTTTTTTGCCGCAGGTAGTATTTATACGGCCTCGAAAAAAACCGAGATCCACCAACTCCGCGGTATCGGCCGGCGCATGCCCTGGACCATGGCAGCCTTTACCATCGGTGCCTTAAGCATGATCGGGGTGCCGCCCACTGCGGGGTTTGTTTCTAAATGGTACATTCTTGCGGGCAGCTTTCAGTCCGATAACTACATCGCCATAGTCACCATTATTGTAAGCACTGCGCTCAACGCGATGTATTTCTTACCCATCATTTTTTATGCCTGGTTCTGCCGTGAAGAAGTTGCACCAACCAACGATCACGGTGAGGCGCCGCTAGCCATCGTAATTGCTTTAACAGCCACTGCAGCGCTGACGGTGTTGTTGTTCCTTTTCAATCAACCAGTGCTGGATCTGGTATCACAGCCTGGAGGGATGTCGAAGTGAGCATCGAAGGCGAGAACGATCATTGGCTGGTGCGCCCGCAGACGATCCGTTGGCTTTGGACAGGCTTCAGTGTAGTACTTGCACTAATCGTAGTATTGCAGAGCGTGATCAAAGTCAAAGGCTATTTTGGCATTGATGCATGGATAGGCTTCGGCGCCGTGTTTGGGTTTCTAAGCTGTGTCGGCATGGTACTAGTGGCAAAAGGTCTAGGTCGATACTTGAAGCGCGAAGAGAACTTCTACGATGATTGAAGTTTTGCCACCTGTTTTGATTTTGCTGGCTGCTGCCGTGTTGATCGGTTTGACGCGGGGGCAGCTTCGTTCAGCTATTGTATTGATTTCACCGCTTATCACCTTGTGGGCGGTTTGGCAGGTTCCAGACGGCGTCTCGATGACGGTGGATTTTATCGGCTACCAGCTTGAGCCTGTTGAGGGGAGTGCGCTCAGGCGCCTGTTCGCGACGATCTTCTCGCTGATGACCTTTGTTGGAGGCCTATATGCATTTCGGCATGCCAGCGCCCTCGAACTCGCTGCATCTTACGCATACGCCGCCGGCGCTATCGGGGTCGCGTTTGCAGGCGATCTGATTACCCTGTTTATCTTCTGGGAAACGATGGCGATTTTCTCAACGGCTGTCGTCTGGTGCGGTGATACACCGATGGCTGGGCGCGCAGGCAAGCGCTACGCCGTGATGCACATAATCGGAGGCGTAATACTCATGGTGGGTATTACTGGTATCGCAGTGCAGACTGGTTCCATCGAGATTCAAGCCATGCGCGCAGTAGATTTTGCCAGTTGGATGATTCTCATTGGCCTGTTGATCAATACTGCGGCCCCCCCGTTTTCAGCCTGGCTTTCCGACGCGTACCCGGAAGCCTCTTCGACGGGTGCCGTATTCCTGTCGGCATTCACTACCAAGACTGCGGTGCTGGCATTAATATTATTGTTTCCCGGTGAGCCGGTGTTGATTGGCGTCGGCATATATATGATTTTCTACGGCATCATTTACGCATTGCTGGAAAATGATGCGCGCCGCATTCTCGCTTACTCGATCGTGAACCAGGTTGGTTTTATGGTGTGCGCGATCGGCATCGGAACCCAACTAGCACTGAATGGTGCTGCGGCCCATGCGTTTGCACATATCATTTACAAAGGCCTGTTGTTCATGTCCGCCGGGGTTGTGTTCTATCGAACCGGGAAACGAAAGTGTACTGATCTCGGCGGGCTATTCCGCACCATGCCGCTAACCTGTGTATGCGGCATTATCGGCGCGCTGTCCATCTCAAGCTTTCCGCTGACATCCGGATTCACCACCAAAACACTCATCTCTGAGGCCGTATTGACGGAAGGGTTCGCAGTGGTTTACTTCCTACTGGCAGCGGCGTCGGCGGGTGTATTCCTGCACGCCGGCATCAAGTTCCCATGGTTCGTGTTCTTTCAAAAGGATTCGGGACTTCGCCCTAAGGACGCACCCTGGAACATGTCTACAGCCATGGTGTTGTTCGCCCTGGCCTGCATCGGGCTAGGTGTCTTCCCTCAACCGTTTTATGCGTTATTACCCTATCCAGTCGAATACGATGCCTATTCCCCCGGCAAAGTACTTTTCTATCTACAATTGCTACTGTTCTCGGGGCTCGCTTTTTTCCTTTTATTACCCGCGATGAAACGTACCCTCACTATCACGCTGGATACGGACTGGTTATGGCGAATCTGTATGAAGCTTCTGGCAAATACCTTGCTGGGGATCATGACTGCTGTAAACGAAGTTTTTTCTCGAAGTACTTATCTGCGGTTTGACACTATGCGAACCTGGGCTCGTCGTCACTGGGGCGATCAGGGCGTTTTCGCACGATCCTGGCCGATTGGCACCACGGCAATCTGGATATCAGTGCTTCTGAGTGGCTATGTATTGCTCTATTATATTTGAATTAACGGATGCGATAAGTATGTTGCTACCCATTAAAGCTTAAACACCTGCAAAATAAAACATTAGTCTTTTCTCTGGCCGCGCTTATATGAAATGGGTGTCGGATACCTGTTGACTACCCAATACGTCGAAACGACAAATGTAAGCACCACGACAAGCTGTATCAGGTATGAAGAACGCTCTTCTATCAAACCCGACGCCAGAGCGCTGAAGGCGATTAATAATGAAAACTCGCTGGCCTGCCCTAACCTGACTCCGAGCTCCGCCGAGTTTTTTGGCTTTTCGCCGATGGCTTTAAATCCCAGGTTAAAAATAAGCGGTTTTGCTACCATCAACAGTGCGGTGACAATTAGACCGGGCACAATGAGTTGTTGAGAAACAACTAAATCAAACTTCGCACCAATCGAAAAGAAAAACAGTATCAGGAAGAAATCACGCAATGGCTTAAGCTCTTCCGCGATAACCAGCGCAATGGGTACTGTCGCCAGGCTTATGCCGGCAATGAAAGCCCCCATCTCAAAAGACAGCCCCAGCATTTCCGCCGCACCGGCAACAAACAACCCCCAACCTAAAGCCATAATAAATGTATGCTCTTTTATCGTATCAAATTTCAAAAACAGTTTTGTTATGACAAATTTGACGATAGCGAATGAAATGACACTTAACCCGACCAGTTTAAGCAATAACAAAACGACTGATTTTGTAATGTCGCCCATATCGCCTATGCCGCCCTCGGTTACCAGTAAAATGAGCACGATGGCTATCACATCCTGTAATAACAATACACTGATCATCAACTCGCCAACGTGGTGATGATGCAATTGTGTTGTAGGTATTAACTTCAAGCTGACAATAGTGCTGGAAAACATTAACGCCGCGCCAATGATCAAACTGTCAATAAATGGATAACCTAGTGCCGAAACTGCTGCCATAGCCAATAGCATAAATATGAAACAGGTCGCCAGGGTTACGATGCCGACACGTCCGAGCAAACCGACTAGTTTTGTCGGCTGGAAGTTAAGGCCTATCAGAAACAGCAGCAGGATAATACCGATATGTGAAAGATGCTCTATTAGCTCGGCGTTGTTAATCAACTCGAGTCCGTTTGGCCCGACGACGACACCTAGTACAATGTAGGCAAGAATAATGGGCTGCTTTAAGTAAAGGAACAAAGTAGCGAACAGAGCCGCACCGGCAAAAATCAGTGCAAATTGAAGAATAATATGATCAAGCATTGTGTATGGAAATGCCTCTATAAATTCGGTTCAGGCAACAACTTAGCATCATCCAGCCATATTGGGCAATTTTCATTACGCCGCGACAGCTCTGTACCCGACAGCGCTGACATTGATCTCAGGAAGACTGCTTATTGGCCTCTACATGATCAGCAAAACCGGTGCCTGCTTCGGTATAAAAATTAAAAACGGCGGTTGCGCCCGATTCTCTTAATCGTGTCATCTCATCGGGAAATTTTGCAGTGGCAGCAACGCGGCCGGAGAAAGATATTTCCTTCAATTGCGCCAGCGCATCCAGGCTAGCCTGTAGATTTGGCAGGGCCAGCATGACGAGATTGATGCCATAGTCCTGATTTATTTTATCCCAAAAGTCGGCGTCGCTAGGATCACCATGTAGAACATTGCGGCCTAATGACTGATGTTTTTTGACCAACTCGGCATCAAAATCGATACCGATAACCGTTTCGCCATGGAGTTCACGCATCTTGTCATAGGCACCGCTGCCGACTCGGCCCATGCCAAAGATAGCTATGGTTGCTCCTAGCGTATCCAGCAGTTTGTCATCGGGAAGCCTCTCTCTAAGTTGAAACCTGGACCAAAATTTCCTTTTCGAACTATAGATCATATCATCCTTGCTGATTAATCGAGAGGCGACAATAAAAGAGACAGAAATTGCGATGGCAATAACCACCAGCCATTCGCCTTCCAACCAGCCATTGGCTACACCAATCGCCGCGACAATCAGGCCAAATTCACTGTAGTTGGTCAAGTTGAGGGTGGATAACAGCGCAGTACGTGCGCGCAGCTTAAAGCGAGTCAATAGTGCAAAAATAAATGCTGATTTGATGAAGACAAAGGGCACTAACAATAAGCCGATAATTAATGCTTCGATTGAGAGCTGTCCCGCCATGCCAATGGTCAGAAAAAAGCCGACCAGAAACAGGTCCTTGAAACCCAGCATCGATTTGGCTAATTCAGTAGCCTTGGGGTGAGTCGATATCAACACGCCCATGATGAGTGCGCCCAGGTCGTCCTTTACACCGCCTAGCTCGAATAGCTCGGCGCCGCCCAGTGCCAGGACCAGACCGTAGAGTATCATCAGCTCGCCATGTCCGGTTTTTTGCAGCAATTGATGAAACACAGGGCGCAGTGGAATCAGTAGAAATAGCAATAGTGCCCAGGCTGATGGTAGTTTAGCCGAGGAGACGGCGATGAAAACCACGGCCACGATGTCCTGCATAACTAATATTCCGATAGCAAGCTGACCATGCAGGGATTTCATCTCGCCACTATCTTCCAGCGACTTGACGACAAAAACAGTGCTGGAAAAACTCAACGCAAAAGCGATTAATAATGAAAGCCCAAGACCCAGCTCTTTAAAGAGTGGCACATTCATTAAAGCCAGAGTAAAAATGCTCGCGCCAAACAACGCGATAATGATGCCAAGATGTAACACGGTGACAGCCCAGACCTGCGGTCTTATCAATACCTTCAGGTTTAGCTTCAGGCCAATGGTGAATAGCAGTAGGGTAATACCCAGATCAGCCAGCTTCTGCAATGTCTCCCCACTTGCAAACCCCAGATAATTGAGCAGGAAACCAGTTGCTAGAAAACCTACCAGCGGCGGCAGGTTAATCAGTCTCGCTAAAAATCCCAGGAAAAATGCCAGAGAAATCCAGCTAACATCACCTAGTGCTATGGCAACCCATTCAAAATCCATAGTTACTTTTAATCCTCGGCAATTTGCGCCGTTAATAAATTCTCAGCCAAACCTGCATCATGATATCTCTCAGTTGCAGTCTAGACAGGTCTCAATGATAATCTTATCGCAATTTTAGCGAAGAGAGCAAAAGCCTGATCCCGATAACAAATTTTACGCGGCCAGGACATGTATACTAATTCAACAATTCGAAGTAAAACCACTAATGATATCGCACGGGGGCTGAACTACTCTAATGAATATGAATAACGAAAATGATAAAGACTTATTTGGTGAGCCTGGTCATGAATTAGAAAACCAGTCGGATGACCCATTTATGGGCTTCCTTCATAAGATTATACGTGTTGCCGTAAAAGTACTGGCGGTACTAATGGTGGGCGTCATTGTCTGGGGTATTGGTGATGTCATCTATGTTTTATACCAACGTCTTGTAGAACCACCTTTTTTATTGTTAAGCATTAGCGATATCCTGGCAACATTTGGTGCCTTCCTTGCCGTATTAATCGCTATTGAGATCTTTATAAATATTACGCTCTATCTCAAGACCGACGTTCTTCCAGTAAGGTTAGTCGTCGCGACTGCGCTGATGGCAATCTCACGAAAGGTTATCATTTTTGATTTTGAAAAAATTACTCCTCATTATGTACTTGGAACAGCTGCCGTTGTTTTGGCTTTAGGGATTACATACTGGCTTATTACGAGAAAAACTTGATCGGATTTAGTATTTGATATTTGATATTTGATATTGCTAACAAAATAGATGGTGTTTTGATTTTCGCATTTTTGTTTGGTGTGCTTCAAAAGACGCCAAGTCGTCCACTCAACTTGCGGCTTTCCTCTAAACAAAGATCTTACCCATCATCATCTCTATCAGGTGTGCAACATTAGAACCGGAATTGATGTGCGTTTGAGCATGTATTCGGTGACGCCGCCGAATACCAGCTGGCTCATGCGATTTCGGCTGTAGGCACCCATTAACAACAGATCGGATTCCGTAGATTTATATGTTGCGACAATCTCTTTGGGCGCATCTCTGCCCTGAGTTGAGATATGTTCAGACTGGATACCCCAGTATCTTAGATAGGTCGCCAGTTGACCAGATTTCGGGCCCGCTTTTGATTCAGGCCCACAGGTAACGATTGAAACATGATCTGCCTGCATCAGTAATGGTATGGCTGCGGCAACCGCCTGGGCAGCTTCAACACTTTGGTTCCAGGCGATACAGATATGCTGGCCTACTGTGCGCTTTTCTTTTTGGGGGAGTATCAATACCGGGCGTGACGATTTTAGCAGTGACGCCGATAAAAATAGCCGCGCAAGTGTTCCACCTTTCGTGGAGGATCGAGACAGTACCAATAAATCAGCCATTGGCCCCATGATGCCGATCACCTTGTTGGGCGAACCGGTCTTTTCCATCCAGACAGCGCCCGGCCTGGCGCGTGGGTAGCGTATAAGATCATAACCGTGACGTTCAGCAAGGCTTTAGCGGCAGATCCCGCGTTTTTTCCATGTTTCGATTTCGATGCCGCCTGCCATTCGAAGTCTTCGTTTGATAGCATCGACAGTCCCAAATTGAATGGCAGCCCAACTGGCGAGTCGCTGTGCGGTCGAATATGGCAGCCAACAATGCTGGCGCCCACAAAGTGGCCAAACGCAAAGGCAGTGTTCAATGCAGCGGCGCACTCGGGCCGGCCAGCAACTGGGATAAAAATGACTCGCATATAGGTTGTCCTGTCATAGTGTTATAACTACTTACAGTGTGCTTCCATACGGTTCTGCGTAGAGATTCCTGGATGTTCCCAAAGAGTAATATATTACTTTTCAGCAAGACCGATTGTATTGATTCGAATTAAATCAGCATTGATCCATGGCAAATCTCAGTGCTTGTGTATTGCTTAAGATACAGTCTAAAGAGGGCAATCACCGACAGGCATATTACCCAGTCAGGCCTTCGGGTAATAGTGAGAAGCAATACATTCTTCCAATACCAGACTAAAAACATTTGAAGACAAAAAGCCGGCTTATTACGCTATCCTGAAACTTCACAGATAAACTGGCAGCATGTATGAAAATCAGCCCCAGAGAAATCACCACCGCCTACCGACCTATCCCGCTGGAAGTGCCGGAGGGCATGAAGCCCAACGAGTTTTTCAACAGTACAGAAAACCTCAACGATCTGATGCATAACAATGGTCTGCTGCAAAATCCAGAAAACCTTCTGCTATACCGAAAAGCGCTGGGGCACTCGAACGTCTTCGACGCCTCTATCATATACAATACCTCACAGATCATTCTCGACCCTCTGGGGCGACCGGTAAGACGCACCCAGCTACCCGACAATGTCCGCAATGTCTGGAACCGAATGAACCAGGTCATTATCGATTATATGCAGGAAAGTTTCCCCGACCCCGACTCGCATTTGATTCTCTGCGGCGAAGCCAGTCTCGATGCAACCTGGCCGCTGACCTCGCCCGGAGTACCCAGCATCCGTATGCTGCACAACCATTTTATTGTTTTTGATAAGCAACAATTGCGCGACGCCAAACTGGCCGATACCAATAACCCTAATTTGACCGACGGCGGTCAACACAGTTTATTCCAGAGCTATATGCACGAGGTTTACCAAGAGTTTTTTGAAACACTGGAACTACGAATATTGCAGCCCGTATTGGGGGATGTTTCTCAATTCAAGCTAACCGGTTACCCGCAGGGCCTGCCCTGCTGGGAAATCAGCGGTGGTATTGACTCCATCCAGCAGGTGCAATTCTGGCAGGAATACGACATTATCTTAAAAGGCTTTATCGATTTTTATCGCACATTTTTCTGCCAGGTCTCGACTCGCAATGCTCCGCTCGCGAATGACCTTTACTTCCCTCAACAGGTTACCGACAAATTACTATTCAATAACAAGTTCCTCAGCACCGCAAAAATCGTGCGCGATCAATGTATCGAAAATGCAAGATATGCCAATACCATCCGCTGGCAACCGGCTTTTAAACAGTTAATTTATCGCAATGATGACAACAAATGGATTGTGACCATCAGTCAAAACTCGATAGGCAATGCCATCACCGAATTACTAGGAGTGGTGGTAAAACGTGAAGCCGACGCCGATAGCTATGCCCAGAGCGAACCTCAGCTCATCAAGCATCTACTCGCAGTCAGACAACGTCTCATCGAAGCCGACCTGGGTAATGGCATCGCTACAGAATACTGGCCTGACCAATAGCGTCGCGTCAACAATATTAAAAGTCGTTAGCAGGACACCACGACAATCGTCGCTCTGGTCGAATATACGTGCAATAAAAATAATATATATCCGTATAAACAAAACAGGAGGTTCACATGAGTGAAGAAGTTGGTGGCACCGATTATGAAATCGGGCAGGATAACATCTCGCCTTTCGGGCTGGATATTCATAACCCGGTATTTTTGATATCCGGACTCTCAATCATCGCATTTGTTCTCATTACTTTAATGTTTCAGGAAGGTTCCGCTGAGTTTTTCGCATGGTTACGACCCGCAATTACCAGTACGTTCTACTGGTTTTTCCTCTCAGCCGGTAATATTTTCGTAATATTTGCATTGGTGGTTTGTGTTTCACCGCTCGGTCGGGTACGTCTGGGCGGTCAGGATGCAACGCCCGATTACAGCTATGTCGGTTGGTTTTCTATGCTCTTCGCCGCAGGCATGGGCATAGGCCTAATGTTTTTTGGCGTTTCTGAACCGATGTCACATTTTGCTTCATCAATGGGTGGTATTTCGGTCGGTGACGGTGGCATTCGCACCGACTGGGCACCGCTTGGTGCGGCATCTGGTGATATCGAAGCGGCCAGAGATCTGGCCATGGCAGCTACGATTTACCATTGGGGCCTGCACCCCTGGTCGATGTACGCGATGGTTGCACTGGCGCTGGCTTTCTTTTCTTTCAATCACAAATTGCCTCTCACGTTGCGTTCGGCTTTTTATCCCTTGCTGGGAGAACGCGTCTGGGGCTGGCCTGGACATTTAATCGATACCATCGCGGTATTCGCGACGTTATTTGGACTCGCGACCTCGTTGGGATTTGGTACGCAACAGGCTCTGGCTGGCTTTAATTTTCTCTACGACTGGGGAACCGGAAATGTTGCGATTGTTGTGCTTATTGTTTTTATCACTGCGATAGCAATCGGTTCGGTGGTTCGCGGCCTTGACGGAGGGGTTAAATTGCTTTCTGAGTTGAATATGGGACTGGCTCTATTATTGTTGGCTTTCATTTTCTTTGTCGGCCCGACCGGTGATATTTTAGCGACCCTGTTTTCGGGCGCCGGTGCTTATATCGTCGAATTTATTCCGCTTTCGATGCCCTTCGGTCGCGAAGACGCCAACTTCTCTCAGGGCTGGACTTCATTCTACTGGGCCTGGTGGATTTCCTGGTCACCATTTGTTGGCATGTTCATCGCCCGCGTCTCGCGTGGTCGCAGCGTGCGCGAGTTTCTGACCTGTGTGATCCTGGTGCCCACAGTTCTTTGTATTCTCTGGATGGCTACTTTTGGTGGAACTGCATTGACTCAGGTCATCGCCGATGCGGCGGCTCCGGTGGCTTCGGTAGCACAGGAAATCAAGCTTTTCCATATGCTAGATGGCTTCCCGCTGTCGAGCCTGTTGTCACTAATTGGCATCGTACTGGTACTGGTATTCTTCGTCACTTCATCCGATTCGGGATCGTTGGTCATAGATACCATCACGGCTGGTGGTAAAACGGATGCGCCGGTGTCACAGCGTGTATTCTGGTGTTCGTTCGAAGGCCTGGTTGCCGCAGTATTGCTGCTAGTGGGTGGCGCTGAGGCACTCGGTGCATTGCAAGCTATGGCGGTTTCAACCGGACTACCTTTCACCATCGTATTGCTAGCAATGTGCGTCAGCCTGTGGATGGGATTGAGTAAGGCCAGTAAGGAAATTTAACAGGCTATACGCTGAAAGCCCCGGTTTATCCAGGGGCTTTCAGTGATTACCCAGTCAGGAAGCAATATACTGCCGCATGGCTTCTGCTTCTAGCTGGACTTCGGCGATACGACATTTGACCAGGTCACCAATACTGATAAAACCGACTAGCTCATCTTTATCGAATACCGGTAAATGACGGAAACGACGATCAGTCATCATAGCCATGGCCTGTAAAACGGTATCGGATGGAGAACAGCGGATCGGATCGGCCGTCATCAATTCCGACACGCGAACGTCGTGTAAATCGGCACCGTGAGGGCCCATGCCACCAACAATATCTCGCTCCGAAAGAATTCCCACGACCTGTCCAGCCGCATCCCCGACCAGCAATGCACCCACTTTATTGTCGGTTAGCGTGGTCGCCGCCTCTGCGATGCTGTCATTTTCACCAATCTTGAGTATCGTTTTAGTACCCTTAATACGTAACAATTCACCTAATGTCATTTGACCCTCCACTCCCGCAATGCGGGCTATCGATAAATATCCCTAAACCGTCTGTCGCATTTCCTGATGAAGTCTATGGTATCTCTAGCTGAGGAAAATATCCAAAGATGATTACAATCAGATATTGCAGGCATAAAAAAACCCACCCAGAGAATTCACTCCGGGTGGGTTTCGAACCATCAATTACAAGGCGGCGTCTAGCTCTGGTATCGCTTCGAACAGATCAGCAACCAGGCCATAATCAGCAACCTGAAAAATTGGCGCTTCGCTATCGTTATTGATCGCGACAATGACTTTCGATTCCTTCATACCGGCCAGGTGCTGAATCGCTCCAGAAATACCGACCGCTATGTACAGATCAGGCGCAATGACCTTACCGGTTTGGCCAACCTGAAAATCGTTGGGTACGAATCCAGAATCGACGGCAGCGCGTGACGCGCCAACCGCGGCACCAAGCTTAGCGGCGACTGAGTGCAACATCGCGAAGTTATCGCCGTTTTGCATACCGCGACCACCCGAAACGACGATCTTGGCAGAGGTTAATTCAACCTGATCGGTATTAGAACCGGCCTGCGAGACCCAGCTCGACAGGCCGCTATCAGCACCGCCGCTAATCGCTTCGATACTGGCCGAACCACCTTCGGCTGCGGCCGCTTCGAACTTAATCGTACGCACGGTAATCACCTTAATTGAATCAGACGATTGAACCGTTGCCAGGGCATTACCGGCATATATCGGGCGAACAAAAGTATCGGGCGACTTCACTTCGACAATTTCTGATATCTGCGCCTTATCCAGTAATGCTGCTGCACGCGGCATGACATTCTTACCGAAGGTTGTCGCGGAAACCAGCACGTGGCTGTAACCATCGGCGACTTCGACAATGAGTGCTGCCAAATTTTCTGCTAGATGGTGACCAAATTTCGCGTCATCGGCTACTTTCACGGTTGAAACACCGGCTATTTTTGCAGCTGCATCAGCTACGCTGCCACAGTTTTCACCGGCGACCAGTAAATCGATGTCGCCACCGATTTGTTGCGCCGCAGTGACCGCATTTAAGGTAGCAAGGGCGACTTCATTGTTGTCGTGTTCAACGACTACTAAATTTCTTTGGGCAAGATTACTCATGACTAAATCACCTTCGCTTCGTTGCGTAGTTTATCGACTAGCTCGGCTACACTTTCGACGATGACGCCGGCTGCGCGACCTTCGGGCTCTTCCACCTCAAGCGTGATCATACGGTTAGCTGTATCTAACCCGAGGCTATCGAGTTCGATCTTATCCATCGGCTTGCGCTTGGCTTTCATCACATCTGGTAGTTTGACATAACGCGGCTCGTTCAAACGCAGGTCGACGCTAATCACCGCTGGCATCTTAACGGTAATGGTTTCGAGACCGGCATCAACTTCACGCGTGGTCGTAGCAGTATCGCCATCGATTTTTAACTCCGAGACAAAAGTGCTTTGAGACCAGCCGAGTAAGGCAGACAACATTTGCGCCGTCTGATTGGAATCGTCGTCAATCGCCTGTTTTCCGGCTAGGACCAGTCCGGGTGCTTCCTGATCGACAATGGATTTTAAGACCTTGGCAATCGCCAAAGGCTCGAGCGCTTCTTCGGTGACGACATTGATCGCACGATCGGCACCCATCGCCAGACCATGACGTAGAGTCTCTTCGGTTTTTCCGGCACCAATTGATACGACAATTATCTCTTCGGCTGTACCCGCTTCGCGCAGACGCAGGGCTTCTTCGAGCGCATTTTCATCAAATGGGTTCATCGTCATTTTGGCATTCGCCAGATCGACACCGGAACCGTCCGCTTTAACGCGTGCCTTGACCTGAGGGTCTAGGACGCGCTTCACACAAACTATTATCTTCATTATGCTCGCACACTCATTTTGGGGTTCGTAAGGAGACTCTTTTGAGGCCGCGTATTTTATCGACATTTCACGCGGAATCAAGCCTCAGACATTTTTCAAATGCGACACGATTGGACAATCCCGCGACTTCCTCCTCTAAAATGTCTGGAGATGTTAAAATCGCGTGTTTATACTTTTGTTTTTTGTAGCGTCGGCATCGGCTGACCACCATCGGAAGAATAGTCATGGCACAGTTTCCAGAGAAATCCAACGTCGTCATAATCGGGCTCGGCGGCATCGTCGGTGCCTCGGTGATGCATCACCTGGTCGAACGCGGTTGGGAAGACATTGTCGGCATCGATAAGACCTCGGTTCCGACCGATATCGGCTCGACTTCGCACGCATCCGATTTCTGCTACGCCACCGACCATAGCAAGTTCGTCTGTTACACCACGGGCTACAGCATCGATTTCTTCGACAAGATGGGGCATTACTCCCGCATCGGAGGCCTCGAAGTGGCGCGTACCGGTGACGACGACCGCATGATGGAACTCCAACGCAAGGTAGCTTCCGGCAAGGCCTTTGGCACTAACGTGAAGATGATCAGCGCGGCGGAAGCCAAAGAGAAGTTTCCACTGCTCGAAGAAGACATGATCCAGGGCGCGATGTGGGATCCCGATGCCGGGCTGGTAAAGCCTCGTTCGCAGACCGTCGCTGGCATCCTGGTTGATAACGCGGTTAAAACTGGTAAGGCCCAATCCTGGGCGAATACCAATGCAACCGGTCTTGACATCCAGAATGGCCGTATCGTCGGCGTCGAAACCAGCAGAGGTTATATCGCCGCCAATCACGTTATCGTTTGCGCCGGTCTATGGGGCCGCACCATTGCCGAAATGGCAGGCGAAGACTTACCGGTTATGCCGGTCGACCATCCATTGACTTTCTTCGGGCCATACACTGAATTCGAAGGCACCGGAAAAGATATCGGCTACCCGCTGATGCGCGACCAGGGTAACTCGGCTTATATGCGCGATACCGGCGACCCAGCAACCCCCGAAGGCGGACAAATCGAATGGGGTTATTACGAAGAGAAAGAACCTCGCCTGCTACACCCGCGTGACCTGCCCGAAAAAGGTGAGACACATTGGTCGCCATCGCAGCGCGATCTCGAACTAGAACAAATCATGGAACCACTGGAACGCGCCATGGAATTGACTCCAATTCTCGGCGAAATCGGCTATAACGAGAAACACTCGTTTAACGGTTTGCTACAGGTAACCACCGATGGGGGCCCTTCGGTGGGTGAATCCGTGCTCACTCGTGGACTATGGTATGCAATTGGGGTATGGGTTAAAGACGCTCCTGGGATCGCAAAGGTGTTAGTCGACTGGATGACCGACGGCGTCGCCGAGATGGACTTCAATGGCATTGATACTGCGCGTCACTACCCGATTCAGAAAACGCCTACTTATATTCATGATCGCTGCTACGAATCGGCGTTCAAGATTTACAATCCGGCTGTACACAACCGCGAACCCTATTCCAAAGGCCGTGGTCTGCGCCGAAGTCCCTTCTGGGCGCGCGAGCAGGAGCTCGGCGGCTATTTTATGGAATTGGCTGGCTGGGAGCGCGCGCATGGTTACGCCGCCAACGAACACCTGTTTGAGAAATACGGCGAGCGCGCCCCGATTCGTGAGCACGAGTGGGATAACCGTCACTTCTGCCGTGTATCCAATGCCGAGCACCTTGAGATGTCGGAAAACGTCGGCATGATTAACCTCTCGCATTTCGCCGTCTACGATGTCATCGGCCCCGACGCCGAAACGCTAATGGAGTTCGCCTGTACCGCGAAAGTCGGTGGCGATACTCCGATTGGTAAAGGCGTCTACACACATTTCCTCGATAAACGCGGCGGTGTGCGTGCGGATCTAACCGTCATTCGCCATGCCAAAGACCGCTACCGCGTGATCGACGGTGCCGACGCGGGTCACCGCGACTACATCTGGCTAAAACGTATGGCCGAAGACAATGGCTGGCACGTCTATATCGATGACCGGTCCGATCACATGGCTTGTCTGGGTGTCTGGGGACCGAATGCGCGCAAAATAATCCAGGCGGTCGCTGACGACCCCGCTGCCTGGGAAGACGAAAACTTCCCATTTGCGGCAACCCGCAAGCTGACGCTCAAAGGCATCCCGGTCGAAGCCTTTCGCATATCCTATGTCGGCGAACAGGGCTGGGAGCTGCACGTGGCATATAGTTACGGCCTGTCCCTCTGGGATCTGGTTTTCGAACAGGGCGCAACACCCGTTGGCATCGAAACCTATGCCAATAGTCGCCGTATGGAAAAGAGCCTACGCCTCCAAAACGCAGATCTACTCACCGAGTACAATTTATACGAGGCGGGTCTATCACGCCCAGTCGTCAAGCAAGCCGACTTCCACGGCAAAGCCCCCTACCTGGAGCAACGCGCTCTCGAACACCAGGCAGCCTATCTGTGCACATTCTCGATGACCGACAATAAGGACTCCAATGGCATCGCACGCTATCCGGTTGGCTCTTGCCCACTGATAGACCCAGAGACCGGCGAAGTACCCATCGACTCTAAAGGCCGGCGCTCCTACCTCACCAGCATCTCCTACGGCCCGAGTATTGGCAAAAATATCGGACTGGGCTACCTGCCCCACGAGTTATGCCAGGAAGGTCGTGAGTTCATCACCGAATATCTCGGCGAGCAATTCCCGATGAAACTTGAATCGATAGGGTACAAGCCGTTGTATGATCCGGAGAATAAGTTGCCGCGAAGTTGAAGAATAAGGGTCTGGTTCTAATAATTGAAGCGATTTCCTGTACCGATGGTGTATCTCCGGGTGTTTCAGTATCTACTTGACCACCGTAGCGCTAACTTTGCTATAATGGCTAGCAAAATAACAATACACAGGCAATTATCAGTTCTTCCAGAAAAACAGAAGCCCCATTTTTTGGTAGAGTATTAATAGAGGGCTGCGGTAATGGATCTTAACTGGATCGAGGATTTTCTTGTTCTTTGTAAATGCGGAAACTTCCGCATCTCTGCTGAACAACGTTTCGTCTCCCAGCCAGCGTTTAGTCGTCGCATTAACTCACTTGAAGTCTGGGCGGGTGCAAAGCTTATTGATCGCAGCAGCCAGCCGGTGCAGTTAACCGATGCTGGTAAGCTATTTAAGCCCGTAGCGCAGGAAATCGTGCGTCTCGCGCATCTATCCCGCCACGAAATCCAGGCACGAATCAGGGAAGAAGGGGAAAAAATTCGTTTTTCGACTTTAAGCACACTCGCTCAATTCTTTGTGCCCTCCTGGTTGAAAAATCTTCAGCCAGATATTGAGTCGGAGTTGTTCAGCGTAAGAACCGATTTTTCCGATGTCGGAGACTATTTA
The DNA here is from genome assembly GCA_030595795.1 of Gammaproteobacteria bacterium. Lineage (GTDB taxonomy): Bacteria > Pseudomonadota > Gammaproteobacteria. The sequence continues at coordinate 8,529 of JAUVCH010000026.1, read as the reverse complement.
TGTGCCCTGGATGAGGGAGAAGTAGATTTTTTTATCTGTTATGAAGACCCATCTGAAATAGTCCTAAATGATATGAAAAGGTACACATCGTTGCATCTGGACATTGAGATGCTGGTGCCGGTAGTAAGCCCTGACAGCAAAGGCAAACCGAGATGGTGGTTACCATCGAATCCTGAAGGTGTCATCCCCTATCTTCAAACCCAATTTACGCCATCTCTATGGCCGGTCAAACACCATCTGGATGAACGATACGGAAGTCTTAAATTCCTGACCGTCTACGAAGCTACGATTGCGACCGCATTAAGCCAGATGGCCCGCGAGGGGTATGGTGTGGCCTGGGTACCACTATCGATTGTTATTAATGACCTGGAAAATGGACGACTGGTCCGTGCAGGAGATGAAAACGATGACATTGAACTTCATATCAAAATTTATAGAAATGCGAACATCATAGCGCCACAGGCTGAAAAATTTTGGCAGGTACTGCTGCAAAGGAATCAATCTTAAGCCAAATCTTATCTGATCGCCTAATTCTAATCAGTAGCGCACAATTAAACAAAAGGGCCTGAGATCAAACCAACCATGCAGTATTGAAACAATGCGATTATCGCAACAGCTCGATATTTATGATGCGTTTTTCGCATTGCTTGCATCAGATATTGCATTGGACTCGAGAAATTCTCCAACATACCCTGACGAGCCACATTAGGAGGAATAAAATCAATGAAATTTAAAACAATAATTACATCCCTTACAGCGATTACCGCGATGACACTTGGTGGAGTCACCACAGCATCGGCGGAAAGCACGTTAGATATCGTTAAAAAACGTGGTCATTTGCGTTGCCAGGTCGGCCCGCCTTCACCCGGTTACTATAATCTTGATTCCAAGGGAAACTGGTATGGTCTTGATGTGCAGACTTGTCACGCGGTTGCGGCGGCCATTTTTGGAGACAAGGATAAACTGGAAATTCAATCGGTCAGCTCACAGATGCGGTTTACCGCTTTAGCCAACGGCGAATCGGACCTCCTGTCTCGTACTGCTACCTGGACCATGTCACGTGATACTCAACTTGGTCTGGATTTTCTGCAACCCAATTTTTATGATGGACAGGGATTCACAGTTCGCAAAGACAGCGGTATTACCAGCGCACTTCAACTGAAAGGTGCCAAGGTGTGCGTTACGTCGGGTACCACGACTGAGCTTAATCTAGCAGATTTTAGCCGGGTCAATAATCTTAATATCAGTGCGGTTACTTTCGAGGATTTCAATGTCCGCGACGAAACCTACCTGAATGGTGGTTGTGATTCGACCACAGGTGACAAGTCATCAATGGCTGGTAACCTGGCTGCGTTCCCGGTTCCTTCCGACCACATCATATTGCCTGAAACCATTTCCAAAGAGCCTTTGGCTCCGGCAGTGCGGCATGGTGACAGCGAGTGGAGAGATATTGTCGCCTGGTCAATATTCGCGATGATCAACGCTGAAGAACTGGGCGTTACCAGTGCAAACGTTGATGACATGCGCGCGAATTCGGATGACGTGAATATTAAGCGTATGCTCGGGGTTGAGGGTAGCCTCAACAAAGGGTTAAAACTTGACAAGGATTGGGCCTACAACATCATCAAACAGGTCGGCAATTACGGCGAAAACTACGAAGCCTATATGGGTAGCGGTAAACTGGGTATCGGCATCCCGCGCGAAGGATCAGCCAACGCCCTCTGGACCAAAGGCGGCCTGATGTATTCTCCACCTATGCGCTAGAACTTATACCATCGGACATTATCCGTTGGTGCTAGCCACTGGCGCCAGACCAGTTTTTTATAGATTGGTCTGGCGCCAGCAATTTACGCCGTAACAATAACTAATATCGAGGGGAGATATCGTGGCGGTCAGTGAGAGTCACAAGCAATCCGAGCACATCAAACCAAAAGAGCAGTTTGACTTTTTTAATGATGAGCGGGTTCGTTCGGTTTTCTATCAACTCCTGACGGCGGCGGTTGTTGGCTGGATCGGCTGGTATCTTTTTACCACCACGGCCAATAACCTTCAGGTACGTGGGATGGACTCCGGTTTTGGTTTTCTGGGTGTCGAAGCCGGGTTCGACACGGATTTCAAACTCATGGCCTATGAGGTCGGGGTCGGGACCTACGGCGATATCTTCCTGATCGGTATTCTCAATACACTCTATATTTCATTTCTGGCAATCATCGCCAGTACCCTACTTGGATTTACCATTGGTGTATTGAGACTCTCCCACAACTGGTTGGTTTCCAGGGTAGCGCTTGCCTATGTGGAAATTTTTCGTAATACGCCATTATTAATCCAGATTATTTTCTGGTACACCGGGATTTTCTCGCTGCTGCCCAAGATCAAGAACAGCTTTGATCTATCGGGTGGCGCAGAAGTCGTATTGCTCAATAATCGAGGGCTTTACATGCCCTGGCCGGTACCGGGCGATCTGCTGTGGATGACCGGACTTGCTTTGATCATCGCGATAATCGTTGTCATTGTATTCAGACGTTGGGCGCATAAACGCCAGGATACAACCGGGCGGATAATCCCGACCTTGTTACCATCCGTTGCATTGATTGTGTTACTGCCGGGAATTGTTTACTTGATGACAGGATCGCCGCTTGGCTGGGATATCCCGAAAATTGAAGGCTTCAACTTTGTTGGCGGATCCTCCCTGCCACCCGCGTTCCTGGCGCTTTTCGTCGCTTTGACGATTTATCACGCCGCCCATCTGGCCGAATCCGTGCGCGCCGGCATTCTGTCGGTAAGCGCGGGACAACACGATGCTGCGATGGCAATTGGTCTCAGGCAAAACCGGGTTTTGTCGCTGGTTATTATTCCCCAGGCGATGCCGGCCATCGTTCCTCCGATGATCAGTCTATGGATGAACGTGGTGAAGAATTCGTCCCTGGCCATCGCCATTGGCTATCCGGATCTTGTCGCTGTTTTTATGCAGACGTCGCTAAACCAGGCCGGTCACGCGATTGAGATAGTCGGCATGACGATGGCTTTTTACATGTTCGTCAGCCTGACGATTTCAGGACTGCTCAACATATACAATAAACGCGTACAGCTGGTGGAGCGCTGATCATGGCGATTGTAAAAACCGAAAAAACACCCGCCAGAGAGGCGCCCTTATCTGAAACCACGATCATTGGCTGGATGAGCAAGAATCTGTTCGGCTCGGTTTTCAATAGCATTCTCACCGTCGTTACCCTCTATATTATTTACCTAACGGTGAGGGATGTGTGGGTTTGGGGGGTTGCTGATGCCGTGTGGGTCGCCGACAACCGGCGTGAGTGTTTCAAAATTAGCATTGATGGCGCCTGCTGGGCAGGTGTCATTACCTGGATGGACAATATTTTCTATGGCCGCTACCCGCGAGAAGAATTGTGGCGGATCAATCTTGGCGCAATATTACTGTTCGTCTGGATGGTGCCGCTTTGGTTGCCAAGGGTCAAGGCCAAGGTTCTGATCGGTGTGACCACGGTGTTTCTCTATCCCTTCCTTGCCGGATATCTGTTTGCCGGTGGCGATAAGGGCATCTTCATGCAGGTCATGATCAGCGCTGCGATCGTTTGCCTGATCGGTAATACCCTGCATTCGATCATAGGCGTGTTGACCGGTAGCAGCCTGCCCGAATTCCTGATCCGCCTGCTGGGCAGGCAAGATGCCCCGGAAAAGAGCCAGCACAAAATACTTTTTGGTATCCTCGCGGTCAGCCTTGTCGTGGTTTACCTGTGGCAAATGGGCTGGCATGCAGAGGGCGTTTCCTGGACCAAATGGGGCGGATTGTTTCTCACCCTGGTGATATCGGGGATCGGTATTGCCTCTGCGCTGCCGGGCGGGATTATTCTAGCCCTGGGGCGGCGTTCCAGGCTGCCGGTAATCCGGGTGCTGAGCACCGCATTCATCGAATTGTTCCGTTCGGTACCCTTGATTACCGTGCTTTTTATGGCGACAACGATGTTCCCATTGTTCATGCCCGAAGGCGTTGTCCTCAACAAGCTGGTTCAGGTGATCATCGCCGTTTGTCTGTTCAATGCCTGCTACATGGCCGAGACCGTTCGCGCCGGCCTTCAGGCCATTCCCAAGGGTCAGGCTGAAGGTGCTCACACGATCGGTCTGGGCTATTGGGGAACCATGGGCCTGATTATCATGCCCCAGGCCCTGAAGCATATGATTCCTAATATTGTCGGCAGTTTTATTGGACTACTGAAAGATACCACGCTGGTATCGATTATCGGGCTATTCGACATTCTGGGTATGCTGCGCTCGATCAGCAGGGATACGCCCTGGCTTGGGCTTCATAAAGAGCCGCTGATATTCGGCGCGATACTATTCTTTTTAATCTGCTTTGCGATGTCAAAATACAGCCGCCACCTGGAAGTAAAACTGTCGACTGGACACAAGAAATAAACGGCTAAACCCTGGGAAGAAACTATGACAGATACCAATACGCAGGAACCACAGCAAGCCATGGAACAACTGGCATCGGCTATTTCCAGTGAAGTGATCATCGATCTCAACCAGGTGAATAAATGGTACGCGGATTTTCACGTGCTCAAGGACATCGATCTTATCGTACACAAGGGCGAACGGATCGTTGTCTGCGGTCCTTCCGGGTCGGGAAAATCAACCCTGATACGCTGTATCAATCATCTTGAGGAACATCAGGCCGGCAGCATCGTTGTCGATGGCATAACGCTGGACAAAAATCTCAAGAACATTGACCATATTCGCACCGAAGTCGGCATGGTGTTTCAGAGCTCCAACCTGTTTCCGCATCTTTCCATTCTCGAAAACCTCACCCTGGGCCCCATCTGGGTTCGCAAAATGCCCAAAGCCGAAGCCGAGGCCACCGCCAGGAAGTATCTTGAGCGGGTCAAGATTCCAGAACAGGCCGATAAATACCCTGGCCAACTATCGGGTGGCCAGCAACAACGCGTGGCCATCGCCCGCTCACTGTGCATGAACCCGAAGATCATGTTGTTTGATGAGCCAACTTCAGCGCTTGACCCGGAGATGATCAAGGAAGTCCTGGATGTCATGATCGAACTCGCCGACACAGGCATGACCATGATCGTGGTGACTCACGAGATGAATTTCGCCAAGACCATCGCCGACCGTGTAATCTTCATGGACGAAGGCGACATCGTCGAGGAGAACGAGCCTAACGAGTTTTTCAATAATCCCCAACACGAGCGAACCAGGCTGTTTCTCAGTCAAATACTCTGATTTTTCAATGTCAATTGACAGGTCACTGCAAATAGCTCTTATCGGCAACATAAACATCACTGAACGCGAAAATCCTGTACGCATGACGGTTTTTGAAGAAACCGACAGGATATTTCTCAATCCAGAGTTTCGTGACGACTGGCGTATCCGTACGGAGATTCGGCAACGAGTCGAAAAAGCATCTACGACCCTGCCGGATGGTTTGGTTTTTATGGTCTACGAAGCATACCGTTCGCGGCAACAGCAACAACAACTCTGGGATCCGCTATATGCCAGGCTGCAACGTGACAACCCGGATTGGCATGCGGATGACCTGTATACCGAGGCGGCTAGATGGATTTCGCCGCCAGATGGTTTTGGTAGTGGTCATCAAGCTGGGGCGGCGATAGATATTACTCTTGCAACGCAAGACCGCCGCCCGCTTGCTATGGGTACGGGCATCAATGAAAAATCTACCCCACTGACAATGACAGCAGCCCCGGTGGCTGCCGACATCCGAAAAAATCGTGACATTCTTATATCTGCCCTGGCCAAATATGAACTGGCAAACTATCCCAATGAATGGTGGCATTTTAGCTATGGTGACCGGCTTTGGGCCGAAGTTACCGGGCGAACACAGGCTTTTTTTGCGCCGATAGATTATGACTCAAAGGGTAGAGTGATATGAACCACTGGGAACACGAGAGATACTTTCTAATAATAAACTCCCTGATCTGTTATGACTAACGTTAGACAACGCTTTCTAATAATTGGATTCGATTCCCTGCGGCCAGAAATGATTTCTGAGAAAAACATGCCGAATCTATTTCATTTTGCGGAGGGAGGAGTAACTTTTGAAAATAGCCGCTGTTGTTACCCCAGCCAGACATACGTGAATCTACCGTCACTGGTTACAGGGTCTGTGCCATCCCGGCACGGGATTATTGCGAATGAATATCTGGATAGTACAGTAGACCTTAGTGAGAAGTTTGATGGCTCCAGTGTGGAGAAAATTGAAAAAGCTCAAACTGCTTATCAGAATAAACTTTATGATGTTCCATCTTTTGGAGAAATATTGCATTCACATGATAAACGCATGGCAGTGATAAGCACAAACAGCCCGGGTAGCACGAGGTTAAAACACCATCAAATAAAAACTTCCCCACACCTTAGCTTTTCTTGCCATTCGCCGGAAAAATCCTGGCCACCTGAAGCAGTCTCCGAGATAGTAAATAAATTCGGTAGCCCTCCCCCTAAAATATTCCCAAATACTAGCGGTATCACCTATGCTACTGATGTTTTTCTTGAATACCTGGTTCCGGATGGGCTGCCTGATTTAACTATTTTGTGGCATAGTGAACCGGATGATAGTTACCATAATTTTGGTGTGGGGTCTGATCAAAGTCTGAAAGCATTAAGTCAAGCCGATGCTCAGTTTGGACGAGTTGTCGATTGGTGGAAAAACTCTGATTTGCACGATAGTTTACAAATTATTGTAACTTCGGATCATGCCCAGATCACTCAAAAAACAAAAATATCCATGGTTGATTTATTATCAGAAGAAGGATTTAAGGTTGATGATCATTTAGAAAACGGTGCAGATATTGCTATGGTAAGCGGCTATAGCGGACATATGCTTTTTAAAGGTGGTGACCCCGGTTTAGCCAGAGCGGTAGGGGAAACACTCATGGGCTTTGATTGCTGCGGAATGATATTAAGCCCTGATAGAAATGGCGTAGAAGGAATTATACCCGGCAGTTTTTCAATAAAGCTAGCCCTGGCGGATCATGCTCGTTCACCCGATCTCTATTACATACTCAAGACTGATAACGAGTTAGATCACCATGGTTTAAGAGGGAATTGTTATTTTGACAGCGATCAGCCTGTAGGGGGAGGAACGCATGGAGGGCTGCATCCAAACGAATTACACAACACCTGCATCATTCATGGTTCTTTATTTAACGAAAAAAGCAAAGTTTCAAATACATCGGGCATTATAGATATCCTGCCTACGGTACTGCATAGTTTAAATATACCCATACCCCAAACCGTTAGTGGTCGAATACTTTATGAAGCAATGGCAGGCAATAACAGCCCGGATCTTGTTCAAGAATCCACATCGTTCAAAACCGGGCATTTAAATTACCAACAAATACTAAAGAAAACAACAGTGAATAGTACCCATTATATTGATGGAGGTTGGCGTTCAAAATAGAAGGAGTTGTAGTAAATTTCCAGATCAGGCACCTCGACGGAATACCATAATGTCGAAGGCTGAGTGGGAGCACAAAAAGGTAACAGAGGGATTATATTTTTACCACTGTAAACCGACTGTATAAGACTGAACCTTTCTACCAACCAATAGCAAAGGAGCTGCTATGCCGGGGCGTTAGGGATGTACCCGCCAGGCGATTGCTGACGATCCGACTGCCTGGGAATTTTGTACCTTTCAATTAACCGAATATCTCGGCGAGCAATTCCCGATGAAACTTGAATCGATAGGGTACAAGCCGTTGTATGATCCGGAGAATAAGTTGCCGCGAAGTTGAATATCAGGTGTCGGAGTCATATATGGACGCGCCACTAATTTCAATCATAATATTCAACCGCTTCGCATAGAGCTTCGGCATCCGAGGCATCATTTTTATTGGTTTTGACGAAGGGGCGCAGGCTTCCAATATGATTTCGCAAGCAGGAATATTCGAAATAAAAGCGGGCAATTGACCTCGACATCTTGGCACATTGCGATGCCGTTTCAAATGGAGCGGGTCCATCCCATCAAACCTAACTCCGACACCCCTACACCCTTTCCCGACAGCGTTTCAAATACTTCCCAATAGCATGCGAAACCGCCGTGAAACCAAAACAGGCAGTTACCCCAACAAACGAGCCTAATCCGGTGGCGCAGTCCAGTGCTGTCCTTTCGAGCATTTCAGGTTTCTCATAACTGACCGCTCCATCACTTGCAGGATATAGTGGTTGTTCGGTCGAAAATACGCAATCGATTCCAAATCGCCGCTTGGGGTTTCTCGTGTAACCGACTTGCTGACGTAAACTGGCACGCACTTTCGCTAACAACGGGTCATTAAATGTCTGTGTTAAATCGGCTATTTCTATTTTTGTCGGATCGGTCTGGCCACCGGCACCGCCGGTACTGACCAAAGGTATTTTATGTCGACGGCAATAATGCACCAGCGATAGCTTATGTACCGCATTATCGATGGCATCGACGACATAGTCGTATTGTTCAAGGTTGAATTTCTCCAGGCTGGTACGCGTCACCAGGTCGTCGATGGC
>JAUVCH010000072.1 GCA_030595795.1 Gammaproteobacteria bacterium | reverse complement strand
GCCTGGGTACGGCACATTTTACCGTCGCAGTACATACGCCGGGCTGCCGCCTGCTAAACCCGGCGGCACTGGTGAGAGGACTGGCCGATAATCTGCCCGAAAATGTACAGCTATATGAGCATTCTCCGGTAATCAAAATGGAGCGAGGGCAGGGTATTACTTTGACCACATTGAACGGTCAGGCGAGTACGAAAAAATTGATACTTGGAGTGAATGGCTTTGCGGGCGAATTCGGATATTACCGCCGCAGTTTGTTGAATTTTTCCGCAAATGCCAGTTTGACCAGGCGACTTACGACGGAAGAACGAGATGCTCTGGGCTGCGAAGAGAATTGGGGTTTAACTCCGGCGAATGCCTTTGCCGGGATTACCATGCGCTTCACCAGGGATCATCGACTTTTGATCCGGCAAAATATTTATTTTAACCCGTCCATGCGTGAAGCAGATGCCTATCGCGCAAAAATAAAGCAACAACACAAACGATTACTCGACCAGCGATTTCCTATGTTGGCGAATGTCGATATGGAATACACCTGGACTGGGTTTATCTGCCTGTCGAATAATGGTTCACCGGGGTTTGGTCAGCTCGAAGACAATATCTATGCAGCGGTCTGTCAGAATGCGGTCGGTGTCACCAAAGGCACCATAGGTGGGGTACTCGCCGCTGATATGGCTTGTGGCGAAGATAATGAATTAATTGGTTTCATGCAAAGCCTTGGAAAACCTGACAAGGTGCCACCACGACCCTTTCTCGATGTTGGTGTTCGTAGTAAATTTGCCTGGGAATTGTGGAAGGCCCGCGCGGAAGCTTAGGTTGGTCATAAAGGCTTTGTAATCGAAGCAACTTCGATTACATTGTCAGGCTTATTTTGTCTGTTAAGTTGTGAGTAGTCGTTAGTGGATAATGCAGTCAGTCTCGAAAAACCCGAAACCTCGTTATCTTATCTGAGCGGTGTCATGCTGGTATTAATGGCCGGCGTTTTCTGGTCTACCATGGGCCTGGGGATTCGCAATATCGAAGATGCCAATGTCTGGCAAATACTGGTATATCGTTCTTTTGCGCTAGCAATCTTCCTGTTTATCGTCATCAGCTTTCGCTCAGGCTTCAAACCCGTTAAAACTATAAAACGTTCCGGATTGGCTGGCGTTATAGGGGCCTTCGGATTAGTCATGGCTTTCTCAGGTGGCATTTACGCGATCCAGACAACAACTGTCGCCAACGCCATGTTCCTGTTCGCCGCAGCACCTTTTTTTGCCGCGATTCTGGGCTGGCTAATATTACGCGAGAGCGTGAGAAAAGCGACCTGGATTGCCACAGCTCTTGCTATGTTCGGCATCGCTATTATGGTTGTCGACGGCATATCTCTCGGGCAAATGACCGGTAATGTGATGGCCTTATTGTCGGCCCTGGGGTTTGCGGTGTTCACCATTGCGTTACGCTGGGGAAAGCTTGAGGATATGCTCCCGGCGGTTTTTCTTGCCGGTATATTTGCCATGATTATCTCGGCGATCATATGTCTGACACAGGACTTCACACTATTGCTATCAGTTAACGACACCAGTATTGCCTTGGCTATGGGTGTATTTCAGGTCGGTGCCGGTCTGACGATTTATACAGTGGGCTCGAAGGTAGTGCCTGCAGCAGAACTGGCATTATTGTCGATGACCGAAGTCCTGCTCGGTCCGATCTGGGTATGGATATTCATGGGCGAAACCGCGAGCTTTTATACCCTGGTAGGCGGTGTTGTTTTGTTGATTGCGATAGCTGGGAATGCTTTGAGTGGGCTTCGACGTAAGCCTGTGCCTGTTATTTAGAGCAGGATGATTCCGCTAATCTGATTCGGTAGCAGATCTCGCACGCCATACCAACGCCACCACCAGAATAAAATAAACCAGCGACAGGCTAACCGGCAAGCCATGCGAGCCAAAACCGGCCATGGTCCAACCACCGGATACTGAGCCGAACAATGCGCCGAGTCCCCAGACCACGGCGAAGGCGGCTGAGCCGTTCACCAGTTCTGTACCCTTGAAGCGGTCGCCCAGCGAGGTCAGCGAAACGGTATAGACGCCGTAGCCGGTGGTGCCGACCAGAACGAGTAATGGCCACTTCAGCATTGAGTCCATTACGAATGGAACGAATAGCAGTAAAACGCTGGTAATCAAAGCACAGCCGGTGAGTATCTTTCGATGGGGATATTTGTCGCAGAGCCAGCCAATCGGAAGTTGCAATAATACATTTCCAATAATCAGTGCAGTTAGAATATTGGCCGAGGTGGCGACATCGAGGCCGTTTTGCATGCCGTATACCGGGAACAGCGAAAGGGTCGCCGCATCGAATATCGCAAATATTCCGACCGCTAAGAGTAAAACTGGCGCTTTAGGTACGAAATCGAAAATACCCGAAGGTTTTGTTTCCTCTGGAACCGAAGTCGTTTCTTCGCGAATGAAGAAAAAAGGAATAACACCGAGAAAAACCACCGCTGCTCCCAGCACAAAAGGAAGCCAGCCCTCGATGCCGATGAAGCCAATCAGCAACGGGCCGGCGCCAAAACTGGCGGATAATACGCTTGCGTAGATTGCGACAATTTTACCTCGATTATGATCACCGGCTGAACCGACGATCCAGGCTTCGCTGAGTACAAACAGGGTGGAGATCGACATACCCTGGATTAGTCGAATCAGGAACCAGGCCGATAAGCTGTCGAAGACTTTATAAGACAGGATTACGAATCCGCTGATGATGGCAGCCGCTATCGCAACATTGCGGGCGCCATAGCGTTTGGCGACTACCGGGATGATCGACGAAAATAACAAAATACCTAGCGGCATCATCGCCGAGTTGATGCCGATCATATCGGTCGATACGCCCCGAGATTCCAGGATCAGCGATAGCAAGGGGTAGGTCATACCGAAGGCAAACCCAAAAACCGTAATTGCGGCGCAGGCGGCCACTAAAGTTCGTTGATTGGCGGGGGTCGTAGTCATGCGCGGATGTTAACCGAAAGTTGTTTTATTAACAGAGATAAACAACAATTAAGTTTGCATAATTTACGAATTAAAAGCAAAATCCGTAAATTATGCAGGATTTCTCTTCTTCTTTTGCCCTGGCCTTTGCCTTAATCGGTGGTCTGGATGCCGATTTACTGGAAATTATTGGGTTATCGCTGCGCGTTAGTCTGATCGCAGTAATCATTGCTGCCATTATTGGCTTTCCGTTGGGCGCATCGATTGCGGTAATTCGGTTTCCTGGACGACAGGCGGTTGATATATTACTCAATGCCTTGATGGGCTTGCCGCCTGTAGTGGTCGGTTTGCTGGTCTATATGATGATCTCACGCGCCGGGCCATTAGGCTGGTTGAATATTCTGTACTCACCGACAGCGATGATTATCGCTCAGGTCATTCTCATCGTACCCATTGTCGCCGCTTTAACCCGCCAGACGATTGAAGATCTGCATCGTGAGTACGATGAACAGTTTCGCTCATTCTGCCTGCCGATGAATCGTGTTATTCCAATACTGATCTGGGACGCACGTTACAGTTTGCTTACCGTGGTGCTGGCTGGCTTTGGTCGAGCGATTGCCGAGGTGGGTGCAGTTATTATCGTCGGTGGTAACATCAATCATCTAACGCGGATGATGACCACCTCGATTGCACTCGAAACCTCGAAGGGTAATCTTGCGCTGGCGCTTGCCCTTGGGCTGGTGTTAATGCTGTTATCGTTGACTATCAATGCTTTGGTCTATGCTTTGCGCGCTAGTGCCAAACACCTGGCTTATGCCTGAAATAGACAAAATCTCACAGCTGCCATTAAAGGTTTCTGAGCTGTGTTTTAGTGCGGGTAAGAAACAGTTGCTGCGTGACTTTAACTTGCATCTGGATAGTTATGGAGTGACTGTTGTTATGGGGCCGAACGGCGCAGGTAAAAGTTTACTGATTCGGTTGTTACACGGCTTACTGGTTCCAGATTCTGGCATTGTCGAATGGAATGGTAAATCGCTCGAATTAAATGTTCGACAGGCGCAGGCGATGGTTTTTCAAAAACCAGTCTTATTACGCCGCTCGGTTGCCGCGAATATCGATTTCGTTCTGGATAATTGCGAGCCCAAAAGCAATAAGAGCAGCCGCAAAATTCTCGAAGAAGCCGATCTTTACGATCAGCGTATGCAACCGGCGCGGTTACTTTCCGGAGGTGAGCAGCAACGTCTCGCCCTGGCACGGGCATTGGCTACTTCACCGCAAATATTGTTTCTCGACGAGCCGACAGCGAGTATCGATCCATCGGCCACACGACAGATAGAGCGCTGGTTGGCGCAGGTTTCCGCCAGCGGTGTTAAGTTGATACTGGTAACACATGATATAGGTCAGGCCAGGCGACTAGCCAGTGATGTTGTTTTTATGCATCGTGGGCGTTTATCCGAGCATACCCCGGCAAAACAGTTTTTCGAAAAGCCCCAAAGCAGCGAAGCGCAGGCTTATTTGCGGGGCGAACTGGTTATATAAAACCAGAGGTAGATATGAATTCTTTGTTAGCCCGTATTTCATTTGCTGTTAGCTTAATGATTGTTACTTTAACAACCGACGCCGGGCAATCGTTAATCTTACAATCAACCACATCGACGGCCAATTCCGGTTTATACGATTATTTGCTACCGAAGTTTAAACAAGATAGCGGTATCGATATCAATGTAGTCGCAGTCGGTACCGGACAGGCCATTAAGAACGCTCAAAACTGTGATGGCGATGTGTTACTGGTACATGCAAAATCCGCAGAGGAAAAATTTATTGCGAATGGTTATGGAGTCGAGCGCTTCGACGTCATGTATAACGACTTTGTTTTGGTTGGGCCTCCTGCTGATCCTGCCGCTATTCGCAGCAGTCGAAGTGCGATCAGCAGCTTGCAGAAAATAGCTGAAACCAAATCCATCTTCCTGTCCCGAGGCGATAATTCGGGTACATACAAAAAGGAATTGTCATTGTGGGCGGATGCTGGTGTCGATGTCGCGTCTGCTAACGGTAATTGGTATCGCGAAACCGGGTCAGGCATGGGTGCGACGCTGAATGTCACAGTAGAAATGAATGCCTATACGATGACTGACCGCGGCACATGGATTAGCTTCGGCAACAAACAGGACTTTGAAATTCTGCTCTCCAGTGATGAAAATCTGTTTAATCAATATGGGGTTATGATGGTTAATCCAGAGCGCTGCCAGAAAGTCGATGTGACTTCTGCGCAAACTTTCATCGACTGGTTGCTATCGGAAAAAGGTCAGGGTTTAATTGCTGGCTATAAGCTGCGCGGTGAGCAGTTGTTTTTTCCGAATGCGAAATAATTATGATTGATCAGAAGCTTGAGAACTTATATGTCATCGGTAAGCTGAGGCAGGATTTACCCGATTTAATGGAAAGCTGGACAGAGCGCAGTGCGATCTTTCGAAGCGCAGTCGATGGGCTTATCGATCAGCCTTACGGTGATAAACCACGCGAGAAAATAGACCTGTTTTATTGTGGAAAGCCCGACGCGCCACTATTGGTCTACTTGCATGGTGGTTACTGGCAGCGCGGCGATAAATCGATATACAGCTTTATCGCTAAACCTTTTGTTGAGCAGGGGGTTGATGTTGCCCTGGTGGGTTATCCGCTTTGCCCGCAGGTTAGTTTGACAGGGCTGGTTAACTCGGTTCGTCAGTCACTTGTGTTTTTGTTTAACAACGCCAAAATATTAAAAATCAATGCTGATCGCATTAATATTTGCGGGAACTCCGCTGGTGGTCACCTGGTGGCCATGATGCTGGCTACTCAGTGGCCTAAATTCGACTCGAGGTTGCCGCCTGATCTGATTAAGTTTGGAGTTCCAGTCAGTGCGCTATATCAGCTCGAACCTTTGCGGTCTACGACGCTAAACGAAGCAGTGGGTCTCAATGCCGATGAAGCTCGTCTCAATAGCCCTCAGTTTTTATCGGCATCCACAGATGCTCCGATTCTATCAGCGGTGGGGGGGGCGGAAACGCCTGTGTTTTTCGAGCAGCTGGAGTCTTTCGTTCAGGAGTGGGAAAGTGAGTCTCGAGCAATTGAAAAGCACGTAGAACCGGACGCAGATCACTTTGATATTATCGAACGACTCGGTGATAGCGAGAGCGAGATTTTTAAGGCCGTTTATCAGCGTTTGCGTTAAATTTGGCCGTTATATTGAACCTGGAATAACTCGTCTACACGATAACCCACCAGTTCCCCAGCTCGTTGCGAAAAGGCCTCTGTCTGGCAAAACGTTATCAGAGTCTGCCATGTAGGCTCAAACCAGGCTCGGCGGTCTACCAGTAAATCAAAACGTTCTTCAATCACAGGAATAAACCCAAGATTATATTGCGCAGCCAGCGAAGCCAAACCAAATGCCGCATCGGCTTTGCCTTCCTGTACAGCGAGTACCGCGTCGACCTCGCTACGAGCTGGGGTTAGCCAGTCGATATCGCTGTCGTTGACATCTTCTTGACTGAGCAGGGCGTTTAGTAGCACCTGAGAACCGGCTTCGGCCTGCCGAGGTACGACTTGATGATTGATCAGGTCACTTAGCCGCGAGATGTTCTGTTGACCCTGTTGAACGATAATGCCGCGCTGACGTTGTGCCCAACTGACGAGAACGGCGGACTGACTGGAATGTTGGGCCTCTATGAGCGATTGATTCCAGTTTTGCGTGGCCACATCGAATACATGTAGGCCTGTGGCGATGCCTTCCCTTTGGGAAAATCGATCTAGTCCGTCGAGACTACTATCGAAATTACTGGCCAAACCACAACGCGATTCGCGAATCGCCCATTCCAGCAAAGGGTCGTGGCTTCCTAATATCACATTTGGTTGCGATGTAGGCTGGCTGGAAGCGTTATCTGCGATCCATTTTTCGATGGCCTGGCGTGGAAAGAGTAATTTGCCAGTTGCGCGTGAGCAGGGCACGGTACCGGATGCCGCGAGATCGTAAATCTTACGCTCTTTAAGACGTAACAGATCGGCTAGCTCTTTGGTGGTGAGGTATTCGTTCAACTTTGTTTTATTTTGCTATGAATGTGTATAAAGTACACGAGCTTTTAGGTAAGTCCAACGGAATTATTACATGCACCAACGTCAACTCGGACCATTCAAAGTTTCTGCCATCGGGCTCGGCTGTATGAATATGTCGATGGGCTACGGTAAAGCCGATGCGGATGAATCAGTCCGCCTGCTGAATGAATGCCTCGATGCGGGGTATGGTTTTCTTGATACAGCCTCGATGTATGGAATGGGGCATAACGAAAAATTAATTGGTGCGAATTTATCGCATCGACGCGACGAGTACGTACTGGCGAGTAAATGCGGCATTGTCAAGGATGGTAAAGGTGGCACCAAATTCGATGGTAGCCCGCAGTGTATTCAACAGACCTGCGAAGAAAGCCTGCGAAATCTGCAGACAGACGTTATTGATTTGTATTACCTGCATCGGCTCGACCCTGAAGTTCCCATTGAGGAAAGCGTTGGTGCGTTGTCAGACCTGGTTGATCAGGGAAAGATTAAAACTATCGGCTTGTCCGAGATGTGCGAAGAAACCACTCGCCGCGCTCATGCCGTGCATCCGATTACAGCGATGCAATCCGAATACTCTTTATGGACAAGAACACCCGAACGTCGGATCCTAACGGTTTGTGCAGAACTTGATATTGCATTTGTGCCGTTTTCACCGCTCGGTCGATCGTTCTTAACTGGCGTGACACTAGATAGCACTCAAATCGAAAAAGGCGATTTGCGTGGTAGCATCGGACTGCCTCGGTTCACGCCAGAAAATTTCAATCGAAATCTCGAATTACTCAAGCCTTATGCCGATATCGCGGAGCAACAAAATTGCAGCATGGCGCAATTAGCGTTGGCCTGGATACTGGCGCGGGAGAATCAAAGCATGATTCCGATTCCTGGCACCAAGGATGTTAATCACATGCATGAAAACGCCGGAGCCGGTGACATTGTGCTCGATGATGCTGTCGTACAACTGTTGGACGATTTGGTTAATGAAGATACTGTTTATGGGCGACGTTATACCGATGCTTTGATGGATTCTACTGATTCGGAGCGGGATTAGTTGTTTGAGAAGCTTCTGGTAAAAGTCATTGCGGGCGGACTGGTTAGGTGAATTTTTTCTATTCACTCGATTTCATAAAAGCGATTAGCACTAATGAATAAACAATTAGAGCATAATAAATTCTGTTATATTTTTTTCTGAGCGAGTTGCCTTTTTCAGAAAAATCATCTGCGTTCCAATATGGAAGAAAGTTACTCAAGATAATTTTTCTCCCACCTTTTACTTCTTTTTCCAATTGAAGCCTCGTCATTATTGCTCCTCGGAACAGTGCTATACCGATCGCCAGGAATAACAAAGTTAAAAGGATTCTAGATATTTCCATTTTTATGAACCTGGTTATTCTTCTAACTCTAAAATCAGCGGCCCGGCTTTAGTCGGATCCGACTGCATTTGCTTTTGTGGCAATTGAACATTGCTTGAGTATAACCGCTTAGTAGTAAAGACGAACCTTTAAAATCTTAACTTCGACGGTCATTTTCGGCCAACACGAGAGCATATGAAGACAGATGTAACGGCTTATATGAGGTATTACAACCTTGAGAGACTGCATACAAGCAATGGTGATCAATCACCAATTAGCTATGAAAACTCTCTAAAGAAAGTGTCCGGTTGGACTTGACCAGTACATAGTATCTTTCGCATGAAGTGTATTTTGTCATGGATTCCTAAATATCGCATGAAAACCTTCGTATTTTGCAGTTCTCGGATAATTATTTTGCTACTCTTAATATCAAGAGGCCATAAACAATGGGGTACTACGAAGCAATTGCCTGTATCTGTTCCTTGATGACATGATGAGAGATATCATAAGAGTTCTGCAAATTAAGCCAGTATTGCTCGGTAGTACCAAGATAAGCAGACAACCGCATAGCTGTATCTACCGTAATGCTTCGACGTTGTTTTAGAATTTCACTTACACGAGTTGCAGGCATATGTGTATCTTTAGCTAGTCGATACGGTGTGATCTCGGTATCGTCTAATATTTCCTGTAGAAATACACCAGGGTGGAATGGGTTTTTAATCATAATATTCACCTAATGGTAATCGCAGAACTCAACGTTATATGCGTTGCCGTTCTCGAAGTTGAAACAAATTCTCCATTGTTGATTAACTCGAATGCTGTACTGACCTTCACGGTTACCGCGTAACTTTTCCAGTCTATTTGATTGTGGAAATCTTAAATCTTCTAACGCTACAGCGTTGTCGATTTGAACCAGGCGCATTAAAGCTCTTTGAGCAACTTGACTAGGAATGCGCCTCGGAGATTCTCCATTTGCTAGTTGTTCTGTAACTTTGTTTGCGTACGTTTCAATCACTCGATTATATTAACGCTAAACATTATTAACGTCTAGCGTTAATAAAAAGCAATTATCTATTATTTGGCGAAAGTACTATTCGGCTTTAACAACGTAATCTATCTTTTTAGAAACCGGCCTTTGCAGCGGTTATCGACAATAGACAGAGATCGTTCCTACGATCTCACTGCATTTCCACCAGAGCCTGCCCCGTGAGCATCGCGAATGAATTGGGTATCCATGGCGGTCATTGCGGCTCAAAGGCCGCAATGACCTAGATTTAACCTAGCCCAATCTTCCGCAACCGCAAAGCATTAGTCACCACAGTCACCGAACTCAAACTCATAGCCGTGGCCGCAATAATCGGGCTGAGTAATATCCCCCAAACTGGAAACAGTGCGCCAGCAGCGACTGGAATGCCAAAGATATTGTAAATAAATGCACCAAACAGGTTTTGCTTGATATTGCTAAGGGTTGCTCTGGACAGTGCGATAGCATCTGCAACACCGTGAATAGAATTGCGCATCAGCGCGATGTCGGCTGACTCAATAGCAACGTCGGTGCCACTACCGATAGCAATGCCAACATTCGATTGCGCCAGGGCTGGTGCGTCGTTGATGCCATCGCCAACCATAGCGACCTTGCGTCCTAGTTGTTGTAGTTCGATAATTTTACTCGCCTTGTCGGCGGGTAAAACATCGGCAATGACTTCGTCGATGCCGACCGATTTGGCTATCGCCTGGGCGGTGTTGACATTGTCACCGGTGAGCATGATCACTTTTAAACCAATATCGTGTAAGCGCTTAACTGCGGCGGCGGAATCCTCTCGTGCTGGATCAGTGATTCCCAGCAGTGCTACCAGTTGCTGATCAGCGGAGAGATAAACCGGGGTTGCTCCGGCGTCGGCTAATTCCTTTGCCTGATCTTTTATCGAAGAAATATCGATATTGCTTTGTGTCATTAATCGATTATTGCCGAGGAGCAGTTTCTTTTTATCCAGATGCGCTTCGACACCAAATCCCGGCAATGCATTGAAGTCGTTTACCTGCTCTACTTCCAGGTCTCGCTCACTAACTGCTTTTAATATCGCTGTCGCTAGTGGATGCTCAGAGCCAGCTTCCAGGCTGCCAGCAAATTGTAGCGCTGCCGATTCATCAAAGCCGTTAACCGGGTAGATCGCAGTGAGCCGAGGTTTGCCTTCGGTGATAGTGCCCGTCTTGTCGACTACGATGGTGTCGAGCTGACTGGCACTTTGTAGCGCTTCTCCGTTTCGTATCAAAATGCCGAGTTCGGCGGCTCGACCGACGCCAACCATGATCGAAATCGGCGTTGCCAGGCCCAGCGCGCAGGGACAGGCGATAACCAGAACCGTCATCGCCGAGACAATCGCATAGGCCAGGCGAGGTTCTGGACCGACGAAATACCAGATAGCGAAACTACCTAGAGCAATTAGAATGACTACGGGCACAAAGACTGACGCGACCTTGTCAACTAGACGCCCGATTTGTGGCTTGCTCGATTGCGCCTTGCGTACCAGTTCGATGATACGGGCCAGGGCGGTGTCCTCGCCGATGCCGGTGGCACGCATGAGGAAACTGCCCTGAGTATTTAAGCTGCCACCGACTACTCGGTCACCAATGTCCTTGGCGACTGGCATTGGTTCGCCGGTGAGCATGGATTCATCGACATGCGAGCTACCTTCAAATACCTCGCCATCAACCGGGATACGTTCACCGGGACGGATACGGACGGTTTCGTCGAGGCCGATCTCGGCAACCGGGATTTCTATTTCTTCGCCATTGCGAATGATTTTCGCGGTCGATGGTTGTAGCCCGATTAAATGTTTGATCGCTGCCGATGTCTTTCCTCTCGCCTTGCTTTCAAGCGCCGAGCCAAGCGAAACCAGAGCAATGATGATGACGGCCGCCTCGAAATAAACGTGCCTTGCCTGTTCCGGTAAGCTATCGGGGAATAACACCACAAAAGTGGAAAATATCCACGCGGTGCCGGTACCAAGTGCGACCAATGTATCCATATTACCTCGACCGGATTTTAAAGCCGTCCAGGCGCCGCGGAAGAAGTGACCGCCGACCAGAGCAAGAACCATCAGACTGACAAAACTAACCATTAGCCAGGTAATCTGGCTGTCCTTAATTGATGGCAGGAACCCACCCATGCCAAGCACAAAAAGTGTGAAGCCGATGCCACCGGCAATAATGGCACGATTCCATAGCCGCCGGTATTCGAGCAATTCAAGTGTTTCTTTTTCTGATTCGTCAGCCAGACTTTTCAACTCAGCCGCGCCATAGCCTGCGTTCGTGATTGCGGTAATGACGGCATTTACAGCTACTTCACCACTAATAGTTGCAGTACGTTCGCCAAGATTGACTGCGGCATCTTCGACACCCTCGACTGCAGTGATACTTCGTTCAACCGATGCCACACAACCGGCGCAGGACATGCCCGCGATTGATAATCTGATCTGGTTGCTCATGCCACTTCTTCCTCACCAATAGATTCGATAAGGTGACAAACACTGTGGCCGTCGGGGATGCCATCGGGCATTTCCTGCCATTGCTCCAGGGCCGACTCCATGCGTGTTTGTAGTTTCATCATTTCTTCTATCTTCTGGCGGTTTTCGACGATGTGATCCTGGATGATTTTGCGTACCTCCTGACAGGGAGATTCCTTCATATCCGCGTGTTGGGTAATCTCCTTGATTTCATTCAGGGTAAACCCCAGCTGCTTTGCGAGCCGAATAAAACGCAAACGGTTAGTATTTTCCGGGGAAAACAACCGGTAGCCGTTTTCCTGCTGACGATCAGAATGAATGAGTCCGATGCGCGTGTAATAGCGAACCACATGTGCGGGAACCCGGCTTTGTACTGCTAAATCGTTAACGGTAAACATCGATCACCTGTATTATCTGCTGTAAAGTAAGATTAGGCTAAATCTTACAACCTGTATGTAACATACAGGTCAAGCAATAAAATTCAACTAATCAATATTTTTGCCGCCAAGGCTGTCACGGACGCGAATCAGGCGCGAGCGAACTTCGGCGGCAAGCGTCTCTACACCTTCTCGATCAACCAGAGCGAGAACCGAGGAAGGGTCCATGAAAGCTACGCGGATGGAACCATCTTCTTCCTCACGGATGACCACGTTGCAGGGTAGTAGCAGGCCGATATCGGGATCAGCTTCAATCGCCTGGTGAGCGAGGGGTGGATTACAGGCACCGAGAATTTTATAAGGGCGTTGCTCGATGCCAAGTTTTTCCTTAAAGGTCGCCTGAACGTCAATTTCGGTGAGGATGCCGAAACCTTCTTCTTTCAGGGCTGCGGTGACATTTTGCTCGATGTCAGCGATATTACCGCTGAGTTGGGTCGAAAAGCTGTACATGTTTTGTGCCTCGTAAAATTATTAGAGTTAAAGTTGCGGCTAGAATTCATTTATATGGGGTTAGTTGTCGAATTTGAAACCATGTATTATCTATATAGTAGGAAGTCATAACCGAGGATGTTTTTCATGGTAGCAACAGCGTATTCAACAATGGGCGTCGGAGTCGTTGGTAACACCAGTGGCGATAAACTGATTGATTTACGCAGCGATACAGTCACCCGGCCCAGCGCCGGAATGTACGATGCGATGATGTCGGCGTCGGTTGGAGACGATGTTTACGGTGACGACGAGTCGGTGAATGCGTTGGAACGAGGTGCCGCAGATTTACTCGGCAAAGAAGCTGGGCTATTCCTGTCCAGTGGTACGCAAAGTAATCTGGTCGCTCTGTTAACTCACTGCGGTCGAGGGGAGGAAGCCATCGTCGGTAATGACTACCATATCTTTACTTCTGAAGCCTGTGGCGCATCGGTACTCGGCGGAATCGCGCTATGCCCCTTAGTCACGAATGAAAGTGGCGGGTTGACGACAGATCAGGTCACCGCTGCTGTTAAAGACGATGACCCTCATTCGCCTATATCTCGTCTCCTATGCCTGGAAAATACTGTATCGGGTAAATTGCAGTCTCCGGATAGTATTAAGGCCTTAAGCGATACTGGACGATCAGCAGGGCTTTCGGTTCATATTGATGGTGCACGTTTGATGAACGCGGTAGTAGCGCTGGGAGTCGAGGCAAATGAGTTGGCAGCGCCATTCGATACGGTGTCGCTTTGCCTGTCGAAAGGTCTGGGCGCGCCGGTAGGCAGTGTTCTATGTGGCCCGCAGGATTTTATTCGACGCGCTCGACGAAATCGTAAGCTACTTGGCGGTGGCATGCGTCAGGCAGGGATACTGGCAGCGGGTGGCTCTTATGCGCTAGAACATAACGTGGGCCGTCTGGCCGAGGATCATGCAAACGCAAAATTGCTAGCGGAAGGTTTATCTGTCATCCCTGGATTAGTAACCGATGTTCAAACCAATATGGTTTTCGTTGGGCTTCCAAATAATAATGCCGCCGAATTACAGGTAAGCCTCGCCGGGCAGGGTATAATTATCAGCGCTGGTTTTCCCAGTATGCGCATCGTAACCCATCTGGATGTGAGTGCGGCAGACATTGAATGTGTCATTGATGCATTTACGAGTTTTTTCAAAGGCTGATCGGAAAATATTATGTCATTTATTTCTCATGTTGAAGAAACGCTGGAAGATATAAAGTCTCGTGGTTTATATAAACAGGAGCGACTGATAGAGTCGCCGCAGTCGTCGTTGGTGCAAACCCGCGTCAACAATGAGCTGAAACCCTTAATCAACCTCTGTGCTAACAATTACCTTGGATTTGCCGACCACCCGGCCCTGGTCGAAGCGGCAAAGCAGGCGCTCGACAAACACGGTTTTGGCATGGCCTCGGTGCGCTTTATCTGCGGTACTCAGGACATTCATAAGCAACTGGAAGAAAAGGTCAGCCGTTTTTTGGGCACAGAGGACTGCATTCTATTTTCTTCCTGTTTTGACGCCAATGCGGGAATTTTTGAGGCTTTGCTCGGCAAGGAAGATGCCATTATTTCGGATAGCCTGAACCATGCGTCGATCATCGATGGTGTTCGGTTATGTAAGGCGCAGCGCTTTCGTTACAACAATAGCGACATGGCCGACCTGGAGCGCTGCCTGAAAGAGTCGCAAGATGCCCGCTTTCGACTGGTAGTCACCGACGGCGTGTTTTCCATGGATGGAATTATCGCAAAGTTGGCGCAGATATGTGATTTGGCGGAACGCCACGACGCCATGGTCATGGTGGATGATAGCCATGCCGTGGGTTTCATGGGAGATCGCGGTGCCGGGACGCCGAACCATTGCGGTGTCGAAGGTCGTGTGCAATTGCTGAGCGGTACCTTCGGCAAGGCGCTCGGTGGTGCGAGTGGTGGTTATATTGCCGGTCCGGCACCGATTGTGGCATTGCTACGTCAGCGCGCTCGACCTTATCTTTTTTCGAATTCGCTGGCACCGGCTATTGTTGCCGCTACCTTAAAAGCTATCGAGTTGATCGAACAGGGCGGTGAGCAACGCCAGAAATTACGGAGCAATACGGAGTATTTTCGTCAACAGTTAAGCGAGGCTGGATTTGACCTTGTGCCAGGCGAACACCCCATTATTCCGATCATGACCGGCGATGCGTCGCTGGCGCAGGCGCTAGCTCAGCAACTGATGCATCATGGTGTCTATGTTACGGCATTTTCTTTCCCGGTGGTGCCGGAAGGACAGGCCAGGGTGCGCACCCAAATGAGTGCGGCGCATAGTCAGGAACAACTCGATCAGGCCATCGCAGCATTTATCGCAGTGGGCAAGGATATTAACTTAATTTAATCGGTATCTAACAATGAAAGCTCTAGTAAAAGCACGTAGCGAACCCGGACTCTGGTTACAGCAGGTCGATAAACCCGAACCCGGGCCCGAGGATGTGCTCATCCGCGTCCACAAGGTCGCCATCTGTGGTACCGATTTGCATATCTACAACTGGGACGAATGGGCGCAGAAAAACGTGCCGGTACCGAATATTGTCGGCCACGAATACGTTGGTGTTGTTGAGGAAATCGGTGCTCTGGTGAATGAGGTTTCGGTCGGTGATCGCGTCTCCGGTGAAGGTCATATCATGTGCGGCGTCTGTCGTAACTGTCGTGCTGGTCGAGGTCATCTCTGCCGTGATACCAGGGGTGTCGGTGTCAATCGAGCGGGCGCGTTTGCCGACTATGTCTGCATACCGGCACAAAACGCGTATCGGATTCCAGACGAAATCAGCGACGAGATAGCCTCGTTGCTCGACCCGCTGGGAAACGCCGTGCATACAGCCCTATCTTTTGATCTGGTCGGCGAAGATGTACTCATTACCGGTGCTGGCCCCATCGGCGCGATGGCAACGGCAGTGGCAAGACATGTCGGGGCCAGACATATCGTTGTAACCGATATCAATCCGGGACGCCTGGAACTGGCAAAACAATTAGGGGCGACACGATGCGTGGTCGCCGGTGAAGAAAACTTACAGGATGTGATGGAAGAACTCGGCATGCACGAAGGCTTCGACGTGGGCCTCGAAATGTCGGGTAATGCGAATGCTTTGTCGGACCTGATTAATACCATCAACCACGGTGGCAAGATTGCCCTGCTGGGCATATTTCCAAAAACGCCAGAAATCGATTTAAATCAGGCAATTTTTAAAGGCCTGAGCCTGAAGGGCATTTATGGCCGCGAAATGTTCGAAACCTGGCACAAGATGATCGCGATGCTGAGCAGCGGACTTGATATCAGTTCGGTGATCACCGATCAAATTGCCTTTGAAGATTTCGAAACTGGATTTGCGCGACTGAATGCGGGTGAGGCCTGTAAGGTGGTGATGGAGCTTTGATAATTTAGGCTGCGATCTGAGGTGTCGGAGTCAAACCTGACTCCGACACCGTCAATTAAACTACCTCAGCAAGCATATCCAGAATATTACCCCAGCCACCTTCATGGTTGGCACGCGATTCTTCGTCGAGAAATTTCAAATGCGTTAATTCGATCTCGGTAGTATTGGCATCGATGGCATTGAACAACAACGATACTTGACTACCATCGGTGGAAAACGGTGATAACCAGCTAAACACCAGTTTCTTGGGACGCCTGATTGTCAGGTAAGTACCGGTATGCGGAATTTTATCCTCGCCGACCTGCATGATAATCGAGAAACTTCCGCCTTCGCGGGCATCGTTTTCGACTTCGGGCTGTGGCATGCCGGGCATTGGTAATATGAATTGCACTAACATAGTCGGATCAAGCCAGGCGTCGAAAACTTTCTCGATGGATGCATTGATTGTTTTGGTCAAGTTGACGGTTAAGTCGTTCATTGTTTGTCTCCGTTTTCCAGTAGTTGTTCGAGTTTATCGAGACGTAATGACCAGATAGACTTCAGCTCACTGAGCCAGCTTTCCATCGCTACAGTCTGGTTTAAATCGGCTTCGATCCAGTGGGTTCTACCCATTGTTTTGCGGATAATCAGACCTGATTTCTCCAACACTTTTATATGTTTGGATATAGCGTTCAGGGACATATCGAAGCAATTGGCCAGATCGGTTACTCGGGTCGGCCCTTGCTGGCAAAGTAATGTCAGCAGCGATCGACGTGTGCTGTCGCATACTGCCTTGAGCAATGCTGAGAGTTGTTCTTCGTCGCTATATTCAACCATAAAGTTGAATATATGCAAATTGATTTAATTAGTCAACCAAAAGGTTGAATAAAATAATTAAACGCTAAGTACAGAAAGCTGATAAATCCAGCCAGACATCATCGCGCCGGTGAGCCCGAGTAATAAATACAGGATAAATACAGGCTTTTTAACCAGCGCATAGACTGCTATAGCCGCCGGAATAGAAGACACCGCACCTGCGGTAATAAACGCCATGGCGGCACCTGAAGTCATGCCAATTTCCATCAGACCTGAAACTAGCGGTATGGCGGCGTAACCGTTGAGATAAGACGGTGCCCCGACAATTGCAGCCAGCGGTATGGCAAAAGCGTTGTCAGCACCCACATAGGCGAGGATCCAGTCGGAGGAAATATAGGCAATCATCAATGTCTCCAGGAAAAATGCCAGTGTTAACCATTTGCCAAGGAATAGCCCGATGGTCAGGCATTCTTGCCTAAAGGCTTTAACGCGATTAGCATCCTGCCAGAACTTCCACATCACGCCATTGTTGTCTTCGTTATCACAACTGGACTGGCAACCACTGTCGAAATCTAATCGTAGTGGACTGGCTAAAAGTCCAAAGCGTTGAATCAGTAAAACGCTAAAGCCAGCGAAGAGCCCCATTGCGATTGCAGCTATCGTTTTGGCGATGGCGAAATCAAAACTAATACCCGCTGCGGTAATAATGAACATTTCAGGATCCATAATTGGTGAGGCAATCCAGAAAGCCATCACCGGGGCCAGCGGTACACCGGCCCCCAGTAAAGCCGCGATTAATGGAATCACACCACAGGAGCAAAACGGCGATACCGCCCCCACCAGAGCTGCGAGCATGGTTGCGCGTAGTGGATGCCCGCTAAAAGCCCTGGCTATAAGCGCGTCGGCCTGACTGGCTTTGGCGTAGGCAGCGAAGCCAATCGCTATAGCAAAATAGGGCAACATTCCCCATAGCGAATAAAGTGTATTGGCGATGCTATTGCCGATTTGCGATGCATCTAGAAGAGCCAGGAGTATCAGCGAAATTACCATGGCAATGAAAACGGGGTCTTTAGATATCGATAAAATAGACCCCATGAATGAATTGGATTTATTACTTTCTTCGGTTGTTGAACATGTATTCATAATTCTAGTATTATCGAAATATATAGGTTAAAAATTTAAGCCGCAGTATCATGAGATTCTTCGCCAACACAGCACTCTTCGGTTAAATAATCCACCAGTTTACTGAGCTGGTCGTATTCCATAATGCAATACAAGGTAGCCTGATGGCGTTCCTGACGGATAACCTTCGCATTTTTCAGATGGGAAATGTGATGCGTTAGTGTGGAGCCTGGGATATTGAGTTTTTTCTGGATAGCGCCGACGGGTAAGCCCTCGTCGCCGACGCGAACCAACATGCGGACGATTTTCAGACGGGTCGGGTTACCGATTTTACTGAGTATGAGTGCTGCTGTTTCGAGTTTCATGTTGGAGAGCTTAGTCCTTTTAAATTAAATGTCAACTATATTACTAGTTTTATCGAAATAATAATTTTGTCATTACTCTACTTCCTACATCCGTGTAGGCATCAAGCCCGCAATGATAGGGTTCTAATTCAAATCAAGAATGGAAATAAACTCACCAAACAATCTAACTTCACCCTTGCTGCTCGGCAACGAAAGAATAGTTTCACAAACCCCCAGGGCTGACGACTCATCTAACCCCCCATAAATCATCAAATTCAACGCTTTTTCCCGCATTTCGATATCATCCAAAGCCAATTCCGGGTCACCTTTACAATCCTTCCTCGACACTTCTAATGTTTTACCATCGTCGGTGATTACCCGAACCGCGCTACCCCAGGACTTTGGATAATCCGACGCATAAGGATCGACCACATTCACTTTGGTTAAATGCCTTAAATCGTGAGTTTTATTTCGAGCGTCTTCGGTAAAAGAATCCAGCTTTACTACGCCATCGAGCAATGCAATAGAGGCGCAATGATAAAGCGAAAATTTCGCCTGATATTCGTTCTCAGGCTCCGGCCTGTCGCAGACATCGATCGCCGCCTGATAGGTATCGATTTCTATACTGGAAATGCCTTCACCATTTAACTGTTGGTGCAATTCCAACGCACAATCGATGGTTGGATGAGTGTGCCGACAGGATGGCCATGGTTTGATCGAGGTGAGTGGTAATTGCCATAGGCCATCGCCATCTTTCAAAATGTTTTCAGGTATCGGGTCGATGCACATACCCGCAAACAGTCCTTTCTCGCCTTCCAGAATTTCGGGGGAACCGCTGAATCCATGCGCCGCCAGCTCGGCTGCGAGAAGGCCCGACTCACTAGCACGTCCGGCGTGCAGGTGCTTACTCATGGCGCCGGTTTCCATAAATTGCCAGAACCCCGACGACTGGGTACCGGCATTACCGAGCGCATGCAGGGTTTGTTCGTCGCTGAGTTCTAGTAGGCTCGCTGCGGCCATCGCCGACCCAAAGGGGCCGCAAGTGGCTGTGTTATGCCAGACCTTGTAATGCGTTGGACCGACGGCTGCACCGATTCGGCACATGGCTTCGAAACCGTGCAGAATGGCGACTAATATTTCCTGCGGGGACGACTTCAGTTTTTCGCCTAACGACAACGCGGCTGGCACGACAACACATCCCGGATGCGTGACCGAGGCACGATGCAGGTCATCGGTTTCGGTAATATGGGTTAGCGCGCCCATCAGTAATGCCTGGCGTTTGGGATCGAGATCGGTAGCGCTCGCCCACTGCTTTAAAACCTGGCCAACCGGGGTGGCACTACCGGCATAGGCGGTGGCGACGGCGTCAAGGGTAAATAGAGCGGCTGATTCGAGGTCTTTTTGTTGAACGCTTTTTTCGCGTATTAGTTTTATCAGTTTCCTTGTCAAACTCATGAATATTGGCCTGGTCGGTTTTAGTGAACGAAAGATTCCCATAGAATATAACGATTAACACGGAGAAATAAATGACTAAAAAACAGGTGATCGGCGACCCTCTGGTAATCAATGGTCGAACACTGTCCTTATCGCGTGCCATACGCGCCGGTGATTTTATCTTCGTCACCGGCCAGGTTCCCATGAAAAATAATGCGCCTATGACCGAGGGAAGTATTGAAGATCAGACTCGCGCCTGCCTGGATAGCTTAAAAGATATCCTGTCTCAGGCTGGTTGCGAACTTAATGATGTGGTGAAATCCATGGTCTGGTTAAAGAACCGGGAAGACTTTGGTGGGTTTAACGAAGTTTATTCCGAATACTTTCCGAAAGAGCCACCGACTCGCTCGGCGCTGGTGAGTGATTTCCTGATCGACATACTGGTCGAGATTGAGTGCATAGCCTACAGGCCCTTAGCATGAACCTGGCCATTGTAGATCCGACTACACAGGCGGGCATACAACAATACCGACTCGAACAGGTAAAGCGCAGACTCGTTGAAGCCAATTGTTCGGCCATTGTTTTGTTCGATCCGGTTCAGATTCGATATGCCACCGGCACCCGCAATATGCAGGTCTGGACCATGCATAATAACTGTCGCTATGCCGTTATATTCGCCGATAGCGCACCCGTGCTGTTTGAGTTATCCAGCTCCGCTCATTTATCGAAAGAGTTTGTCGAGGATATTCGTCCAGCCCTGACTACCGACTTCATGGCGGTTGGTAATCGCGGTGTCGAAATGGGACGGCGATGGGCGCAATCGATGCTTTCCCTTTTAGCCGAAAAAGGCATTGCAGAGAAAAAACTGGCGATCGACCGTGCCGATTTAATCATGCATGACGAGAGCCAGCGTCTCGGATTAAATTTGGTCGAGGGGCAGTCCATCATGGGAAAAGCACGATCGATAAAATCCGTAGACGAAGTGGGTGTGCTGAAGGCCTCGTTGAAAACCTGCGAAGCCAGTGTCGCGGATATGCGAGAAAAACTCCAACCGGGTATGCGTGAGTCCGATGCGCTGGCGATGATGATTCAAGGCAGTATCAAACGCGGCGGTGAGTACCCCGAAACACGTCTGTTATCTAGCGGCCCAAGAACTAACCCCTGGTTCCAGGAAACCTCAGACCGGGTGATTGAGAACGGCGATATGCTCGCCTTTGATACCGACATGATCGGGCCGATGGGCTTTTATAATGATATTTCCAGGAGCTGGGTGGTCGGCGATAAGAAGCCCACTGACAATCAACGAGAACTCTATTCGCTGGCCTATCAGCAGATGCAGCACAATACGGATCTACTCAAAGTGGGGGCGGGATTTCTGGAATACTCAGATAAATCTTTTGAGCTACCGGAAAAGTGCATCCCCAATCGATATGCCGATGTTGCGCATGGTTGCGGACTGGGTGTCGAATATCCTTTTATCTGGTATCGCGAAGACGAAGAGTGGGGTGCCTACGATGGCGTCTTCGAAGAAAACATGGTGGTTTGCATCGAATGCTATGTCGGCGAGCTCGGCGGACGGGAAGGGGTAAAGCTCGAGCAGCCAGTATGGCTTAGTGCCGGCGGGCCGGTGTTGCTGTCGGAGTTTCCGTTTGAGCTGGATTATTTGTGATTCCCTATTCGAGCATTTACTGATACAAAGGCGCATCAATAAATCTTCGGAATACTTCCATGAAAATTGCTTTTATTGGCCTCGGCAATGTCGGTTAACCCCCAAAGAGCGAGGATCGCGTTTACGCTAGGCACGCTGTTTTTTGCTTACGCTTTCATCCAGCGCGTATCACCCAGTGTCATGACCAATGAGTTAATGCGCGACTTTTCGGTCGGTGGCGCTGCTCTGGGTTCACTATCGGCATTTTATTTTTACGCTTACGCGTCTATCCAGTTACCGGTGGGCAT
>JAUVCH010000120.1 GCA_030595795.1 Gammaproteobacteria bacterium | reverse complement strand
GGCCGAATATATTAATTTTTAAACGAGGTTATGAGTATCTTAAATTACGGAATTCTTCGTTTGTCTATCCTGGAAATACTTTTCCAATGGCTTCTAAATGGCACAACAAAACTATCGAATATAAACCTTTCGTCGGTAATGATACCGAGTATGCACGGCAAATACGTAGCCTTCATACAGATTTTGGTTGGCTCGGAGTTAAATGTAAGTCTGATAAAGCTAAGCGAATGGTTGGACTTCTTGATGAAATGAGGGATTATCTCAATTCGAAAGGATTATCCCCTGGCTATGGAGAGGTTGTAACACCTTGCGATCAGCTATGAAATTTGATTGGAGATTAAATTCTATGCGGATATTATTTTGCACGATTAGCTTTTTGGTTCTTATCTTTTTCTGTACTGCTGCACAGGCATATAAAATAGAGTCACACCAACAAATGACCCGAAAGGCTTATTTGGAATCGAATTTAGCGAATACTATAGACTTCGAAGCTTCCTTCGGTGTCTCAGCTACACATAAATATTGG
Source organism: Gammaproteobacteria bacterium (assembly GCA_030595795.1). Classification (GTDB taxonomy): domain Bacteria; phylum Pseudomonadota; class Gammaproteobacteria. The sequence goes on along the minus strand of JAUVCH010000120.1, from coordinate 10,261 downwards.
CCCAGACACCCAGCAAATCAGCTTGTAATTGCGACTGAAATTGATGGATTAAAGTCCGAGGATCTGAAAGAAAAAGACGCTCAAGGAATTATCGAATTTGGCGTAATGGCAGAAGACGATGGCTCTAGAGGGCTGAACCATTTCCTCGATCCTCAAAATGGGAATCGACCAATTTCAATTTTATCAATAGGCAATTCTGCCGACTGGTCTTTAGAAGATAACGGGGATATAGATATACAAAAAGTGTCTCTAAAGGATGCGTATCAATTTTATTTAAATGGTTTAACTCTGGCTAATGAATCCGACCGACTAGTTAACCTGGGACTAATGTTTCTGGAATCATAAGGTCAAGTCTTGACTTAACACATTTAGATTAAATAGCGAAGCGACATAACAGGCCACTCTTTAGAGAGATAATAATGGAAAGCAAATTACAAAGGAAAACAAAATAACAAGACGACCAAGACTAATGCTGGCCAATACGCCCGTTCATATCATCCAGCGCGGTAATAATTAACAAACATGTATTCTTCATCGAGAAAATTCTGACGGATAAAAAGGTATCTTATTATGAAAACGGGATATGGGGTCGCGTCTTGAATAGTGAATTCAAAAAATATTTAAAACCAGATCTTTGATTTATAATCTAAAAAAATATCGCTTAACCTGGATTGCCACGCCACCACGCTTATTGCCATGGAAGGCATGTATGCAGAATAAGCATCGTTACAGGAATGTAACTTAGTAGAACAATGCAGGAGCTATTGTCGAGGAGCATTTTCTGTCGCAAAGACACCAACCTCAAACCCGACTACGCCGCCTCCTCGAAGACCGCTTACGCTCACCACCAGCCGCATCATTCTCAGCCTTGGCTTTAGGTGCCGGGATATCAACTACTTTCGATAATTCAACATAAGGGTCAACCTTATGCGGTAATGCCATCGCCTCGATAAAATACTCCTGAAACTTCGGTTCAAGCGCAGTCTCGATTTTCTCGACCTTGGGCAGTATCTCGCTAATTTCTATACGCGACGGAAAATTTAGTAGCGCGATACGCGCACCAGTTCCAGCAGCATTACCAACCGAACCGACATTATCCAGATTACAGTCTGGGATTAGCCCCAACACCATCGCGTATTTAACATCGATATGGCTACCGAAAGCACCGGCGAAGCCGATGCGGTCGACCTTTTCTATACCCATGTAATCGATTAGCAGACGCGTGCCAGCATGCAGGGCAGCCTTGGCTAGTTGAATGGCGCGAATGTCATTCTGTGTGACTTTTAAATTCTTTTCGCCATCGTGCAATACATACGACCAGGTACGACCATCCTGAATTATGCGGGGGCTCGGCTTGCCTTCGACTTCGCCGATCACACCATCTTGATCGATAATGCCGGCGAGGAACATTTCGGCGACGACTTCGATGATGCCCGAACCACAGACTCCACTAACACCAATTTTTGCAGACTTTTCTACAAACTCAGGATCGTCTGACCAGACATCACAACCAATGACACGAAACTTTGGCTCCAGCGTTTCTGGGTCGATACGCACGCGCTCGATGGCACCCGGTGCGGCGCGTTGTCCGGCGGTAATTTGCGCGCCTTCGAAGGCGGGACCGGTTGGGCTAGAGGCAGCGAGTAATCGATTTCGATTACCCAGTACGATTTCGGCGTTAGTGCCGACATCGACCAGTAACACGTAATCTTCCGACAGGTCGGGACGTTCCGATAGAATAACACCGGCGGTATCAGCGCCGATATGCCCGGCGATACAGGGCAAGGTGCAAACTCTTGATTCAGGGTGTAGATGAATATCGAGTTCGGCGGCGCGTAAGATCTGAATCTGATCGGTCGCTAAAGTAAACGGTGCACCGCCAAGCGGTGTCGGATCGATACCGAGGAACAGGTGGTGCATGATTGGATTAGCCACCACGGTCATATCGAGTATTTCGTCGACCTGGATACCCGCCGATTTTGCCGCACGTTTTGCCAGTTGATTAAAGGCTTCGCGCACAACTTCGGTCATCGCCCTGTCGCCGCCTTCGTTCATCATGATGTAGGAGACACGGCTCATCAGGTCTTCGCCGAAGCGAATCTGTGGGTTCATGGTATCGGCGGTGGCAATGACTTCACCGGTGATCATGTTACAAAGCTGCGCGGCAATTGTGGTTGAACCGAGATCGACCGCCATGCCGTATATGTCTTTACGCTCTCCCGGCCAGACCGCGATAATTTTTTCGAACTGGTAGACCGCAACGGTAATTTGCCGTCCGGCTTTTTCCAGCGCCGGTTGTATCAGGCGTAATAGCGACAGCTCACAATCCATTAAGGGCAAGTCGTGTTCCTTGATCAGCGCCTGCTGCAGACGACGCTTGTCCGACATGGGTGCATGCATATCGGGTTCTGATAAAGTCACGGTAAACAAATGCAAGGCGGGCTGCACCTGGATATCGTAAGCGGTAACGGCCTTCGATATATGCTGTTTGTGTTGCTGACTTTCTTCGGGGACATCGACCACCAGATCACCCAGAAGACGAGCATTGCAGCCGAGCCGACGGCCATCTTTCAGGCGTTTTTTTGACTGGTGGTGTCGCTCGGTTTCGGTGAATGGCGACAGGTGTTCGAGTCGCGAAGTAATACCGTGTTTGGAAAACTCGCCTTCCTGCGGCAGCACCTGGCATTTTCGGCACTGACCCTGACCGCCGCATATTGATTCGAGATCGACACCCAGCCGCTGTGCGGCCTGCAATACAGTAGTACCTGTCGGGAACTGCCCGCGCAGCCCCGAGGGCATAAACAAAACGTTTACTTCATCGTTAGTCATTCGCGACTCTATTTAAAACCACTGTTTACCCAGCCCTACGCCGCCGGCGGCCAGTGCCACGGACGCTAGCGCCTTCGGCTGGTGGCTCGCGGAACTGCTTAATCCATCGAGCGCAATCTGGATCTTTACCGAGCATGACGTCGGCACCCATGCTTGCCGAAACAACTTCGGAGTGCAACGGATTGGTAATCGCCGAGGTCATACCGGCCTGAATGGCCATGCTAATGAAAGCACCGTTAAAACCATTACGATTCGGTAAACCGAAGCTGATATTCGAAGCGCCGCAAGTGGTGTTCACTTTTAGTTCGGTGCGTAAGCGGTGGATGAGCTTAAGCGCTTCTCGACCGGCCGTATTGATCGCACCAATAGGCATGATCAGCGGGTCAACAACCACATCACAGGCCGGTATGCCGTAGTCAGCAGCATGCTCGACTATTTTTTTCGCTACGTCATAACGTACGTTAATGTCTTCGGAAATACCAGTTTCGTCGTTGGATATTGCGACTACCGCAGCACCATATTTTTTAATTAGCGGTAGCACGCGCTCCAGGTTTTCCAGCTCACCGGTAACAGAATTCACCAGCGCCTTGCCCTGATAAACAGACAGTCCTGACTCCAGTGCCTCGATAATCGACGAATCGATACTCAAAGGCGCATCGGTCAAACTTTGAACTAGCTGAACCGCTTCGGCGAGGATTCGGGGCTCATCCGCCAGCGGTATACCTGCGTTGACGTCGAGCATGTGAGCACCGGCCGCCATTTGCGCGAGTGTGTCACTTTCGACGCGGCTGTAATCACCGTTTTTCATTTCTTCGGCCATGATTTTACGGCCCGTCGGATTGATACGCTCGCCAATAATAACGAACGGACGATCAAAGCCGATGACTAGCTCTTTAGTAGCTGAACTGACAACCGTTTCGGTCATGGTTTATTCCTCAAAAATATAAAGTTAAGTGTAACTGATTGCCCAGAGCTCTAAAGATTAAGCCTCAAGACTTTCCTGATCTTCACAACCGGGATACCAGGGCTCGCGGCCTTCAAGCACTCCAGACTGCTGGATAATATCGGCCACCGCCTCTTCCTGACGATATGCCATAACGTGTACGCCACTCACGCCTTCGATTTCGCGAATCTGCTGAATTAACTCAATACATATTTTCTGCCCTTCTTTTTTCTGATCCTGCGCACCCGCAAGACGACTGATAATATCATCGGGAATATGAATGCCCGGTACATTGGTTCGAATCCAGGTGGCGGTTTTGGCCGAAGCCAGGGGCCCAACTCCAGGCAAGATAAAACATTTATTTAGCAATCCCATGTCCCGTGATTTCGCCATGAAATCTTTTAATTGCTTCACGTCAAAAATATACTGGGTCTGGATAAAATCAGCGCCGGCGGCGATTTTTTTCGCCAGCCGGTGCGGGCGGAAATCGATCGGTGGCGCGCAGGGGTTTTCTGCGGCGCCGAGAAAAATATCTGGGGGTGTAGTAATAGCACGACCGCTTAAAAATCTGGATTCGTCACGCATGGTTCTAATCGTTTCCAGCAGCGACACGCTGTCCAGGTCGAATACCGGTTTTGCTTCAGGCTGATCACCGACCTGAACACCGTCACCAGTCAGGCAGAGCACGTTACTGACCCCCATAGCAGCAGCGCCGAGAACATCACCCTGGATAGCAATTCGGTTTTTATCACGGCAGGCTATTTGCATCACGGGTGAGTAACCGACACCTGTCAGCAATGCGCACATCGCGACACTCGACATATGGCAGTTCGCACCCGAACCATCGGTAGCGTTCATACCATCGACATAGCCATCGAAAACCTGCGCGCGTTCGTAAACGTCCTCCGCCAGCGCTGAATCGGGCGGCGCAAGTTCGGTGGTAATTGCGAAATGACCCGCCCTTAATACCCGCTCAAGTCGACCATAGGACACATGTCCAGGCTTTTTCGGCAACGGTTTGCCGGGATGATTTTCATCCATTGCTATCATTTCCTGGCCTCGCTATCCGGGCTGGTATATTCTTTCTCCGCTACGCGCAGCCAGGACGAACTGCCTCTGTAACTAAAGTTTACCGGCTGCTGTATTTGACGAATATTTTCAAAGCGTTTCATCTGTTTACTACCGCGCCAGGCTTCAACCCATACGCATCGCATTTCTGGCTTGATTTCACAGTTTCCATCCAGGCGCACACCACCGCAAGGCCCGTTGCGGATCGATTTTGGGCAATTCATCGGGCAGGACATACCCGTATTGCTTAATGTACATTGGCCACACATCTGACAACCGAATATCAAATTCTTGGCGGTTCTTTCTAAAATACGAAATGGTTTTTCTACGCGTTGTGTGCCAATAGCCCGCCACAACGGGTAAAGCCTGATAAAAAATGGCTCAAAAAAATAATAAAACGCTTCGAGTTTTCTTGAATGCGTTACCGACCATTGACGAATTCTATACACCTTAACTCCAACTATGCATCTAATGCGCGAGCTTCGGCTTTGCCACTCGCACGAATTAATTGTTCCAGCACAGCATCGGAGTATTGATCCTCAATCTGTCTGACCAATAACTGAGCCTGCTCGCGTACGTCACCATCGACAATTTGTGCGACATCATGCCAGGGTTCGAACAGGGCATCCTTTTGCTGTTTTTTCAGGCGATAGCCAGCGCGTTCGATGGCTTTCATAAACCGTACTGACAATCTCAATCGGGTATTGCGGCGGCCTTGCTTAAATACCACCTGCCCCGGAATATCGTGCCAGTAGACAATTTTTAACTGCGCCATAATGCTGCCTGCATCGCTGTATCCAGCGCGGGCACCATTTCACCTGTGCCGGTGAAGACGCGTTCAAATCGCAGTCCCAGCCTGTCGGCAGCCGCTTTGGCCATCTCCGTGATTTCATCCGAATCGGTTTGCGCCAGATAAATCAAACGCGTGTAGTTGCCAAAATACATCGGCAATAGTTCCGGGTGCCGATCCAGTCCCAACATTTGATAAACCAGTCGATCAAAATGACGAGCGAGGAAATCAGTGAGATAAAAAGTGCCTGGTTCATCGTCCTGAAATTTTTCGTAGGTATCCATACCGGCCAGGAAATCATAACAATGCGCACCAGGGATTCGGCTCACACCGCGCTCCTCTAGCACTCGATCTAGCTCACCACTAGTACCACAGTCACCATAGGCGACAAAGATATGCTCGTACTTATCTCGCGCTTTGTCGATTTCGTCGGCGACTGCCTGGGGGATTTTCTCGGGAGTGGCGTGCAAGTCAGCGGTAATGGCCTGCAAATCCATTTGCGACCACTGACTCAATTTCTTTATATCATTGACTTCGCGTGCGACTGCGGCGCAGGTAATCACCAGAATCGGGGCTGCCTTTTCCATGTCGCACTAGTGGTCTTTCACTCGACCTGACTAGCCAGCAGCGCGCATTTCAGCGACGAGTTGTTTGGCAGTGTCGGAGGCAACAGCAGCATCACGGCAATAGGCGTTGGCACCGACAGCTTCGCCGAATTCCTGATTGAGTGGAGCGCCACCGACGAGGATAATGTAATCATCGCGAATGCCCTTTTCTTTCATGGTGTCGATGACAACTTTCATGTAAGGCATCGTGGTCGTCAACAGTGCCGACATGCCGAGGATTTCGGGCTTGTGTTCTTCGAGCGCGGCGAGAAAGTCTTCGACCGGCGTATTAATACCTAGATCAATCACTTCAAATCCAGCACCTTCCATCATCATGCAAACCAGGTTTTTGCCGATATCGTGGATATCGCCTTTCACCGTGCCAATTACCATTTTGCCAGCTGCCGGTTCGTCTGATTCTGACAGTAACGGTTTGAGGAGCGCCATACCCGCTTTCATTGAGTTGGCCGACATGAGTACTTCCGGTACGAAGAGAATACCATCACGGAAGTCGATACCGACGATGGTCATACCGGCGACCAGTGCGTCATTTAGTACCTTGTTGGCACTCCAACCACGATCCAGAAAAATCTGTGTACCTTCGGCAACTTCTTCTTTTAAACCGTTATAAAGGTCGTCATGCATCTGCTCGACCAGTTCGTCATCAGGCAGGGTCGAAAGATCCAGATCGTCTTCATCATCGTAGTCGTCGTCAATATCGGTCATTTACTAATCCTCAATACAAAATGGGCAACCCAAATGTGGCAGCTACAGGCCATCAGAATAATTTTTACAGTCGTTGTTATCTGCCTTTGCAGCGACTCCACATTATCGAAACGCGACAAAACTATTCGCAAATTAAACATTTAACAGGGCTATTTACTCACAGCCCCGCCAGAGCGCGATATTACGACTAATAAACAATACCAACAAGCGATAACTGTTGCCATTTGACAACAGCTAATTCCGCTAAAAAAGCACAGTTAAATCAGCTTACTTGGGGCAACGGGTGTATATCGCCCGCCTGATAATCGCCAATATAAACGCCGAAATTATCGACCTCACGCTCCCTGAAAAAACGTTTAATCATCGTCTCGTCGGCTTCACTATGGATGGCGCCCCAGGGGATTTCGTCGTAATCATAAAAATGTAACTGTTCGGTCAGAATGACATCTCTGATAGACAGCAACTCACCGCGATAATAAATATAGCGGTTATCCAGACCGTTATAGGCGGCAAACAAAAAAGGCAATTCGACATGAATACCCGCGGCATCCAGTAATCCAAGCAAACTATCGGGTTGACTGCGATCACCCACTGTCGGGGCCATCGGTATTTTTAAGTCACCACCGGGGCCGATTTGTAACAGTATTTTATCTTCGTTTTCGATTAAAGCGCCGACCTGCAAGTGACCACATGAAGTAACCAGATCGAGCATTTTAGGCGGCAGGCCAAAACTCACATAAGCGCCTCGACAAAAACCCAGAGGAGCATCGGAGTTATAGCTGTAATCGGCAACCTTACCAATGAGAATGACATGGTCGCCAGCATCAACCTGCTGATAGTTTTCGCAATCGAACCAGGCCACCACATCGTCTAATATTGGCGCACCAGTCGAGCCTGGCTTCCGATTCACGCCAGAGAACTTATCGGTTCCACGCGATGCAAAACGATTCGATAGCTCGCGTTGCTGCTCGGCCAGTATATTGATGGCAAAGCCTTTCGATTCGGAAAAGATACTCAGGCCATAGGCAGATTTTGCCACACTCACCAGCACCAGGGGCGGATCGAGTGATACCGACGAAAACGAATTAGCCGTAAACCCACATGGCCCCCCTTGCTTATCCAGCGTGGTGACAATAGTGACCCCAGTAGCAAACGATCCAAAGGCTCGGCGTAGATCGTGAGTATCGACCGGTTTTTCAGACATAGCTCGATATCCTGATGTTTAAAAATCGGAAAGCGATTGAACCATAATCAGTTTTTTTAGCAAAATCTAGGTGTGGCTTTAGTGAAAGGGATTTTCAATAAATCAACGCCTGCATATCGAGCGCTTCGACCGCATTCTCTTCCGCACCTAATCCAGAGAACAATTCTCCCGCCTGATTCAGATAACGCTCGGCTCGCTCCATCGCAAAGTTAGAAGTATAGGATATCGCCATGACCTCCGCCTGGCGTTGAAACATCGACCGTTCGCTAGTCTGCGCTAGCATTCGGCTGGCCTCGATTCTCGATTGCCAGGCACTGCGTGAGTCGCCATTTCTGAGGTGGTAGTAATACAGCATTTGTAAATCTTTAGCTCTTCCCATCTGCTGTGAATCGCTTTGAATCTGTCGGTAGAGATCATCAATTTCACGGTTCAGGTTTTGCAATTGCTCGGTAGCCATACCCTGTCCAGCGAGCTTTTCGATTACTCTATTCGAACGCGCCAACTGGCCACTACTAGCATATAACTTTGCTGCCTCCGCACCGGCTTGCTCGGCCTGATAATTATCGTGAAACCGATAGTGATAATCGGCCATGGTTTCCTGCGCGGCGGCGGCGGCGCCGAAACGCTTAATCTTCACATTGGCATCGATTACCTGCTGTAAATTTGATTCCACATTTCGAAACTCGCCAAGAAATATCTGATTGCGAACCTGCCATAACTGGTCGTACGCCTCTGCGGCATAGCGCGCTAGCGCCCGAGTTTTAATATTTAAGCGACCCAGTTGCTGGTAACTGCGACCCATCGACATCGGGTCATTCTGTCGGATGGCTATTTCCAGTGCTTCCTGAAGTAGGAGTTCAGCACTATTTATTTCCTGCTCATCAATCGCTACGCCACCCAATAGCAGCAGAATATCACCGAGTTGTTTCTCATTATCAACTTCTACAGCCTGAGCGGCCAGCTCAAGCAATAGAGTTCGAGCCTGCTTGAATTGTCCGTCGTCGAGTAAAGCCTGGATACGGGATTCAAGCGCGTAGTCATAAAGTTTTAACCGCTGAATTTGCTCACCAATATCAGGCGCTGTATTTTCGATCCGGTACATGGCGGCTTCTTCGTATAGTTCGAGTTTACTAAAATCGGCGGTGGGCGGCGCAGGAAGGGGAACGTCTATTTGACGGGATATAAACCATAACGCTCCTATGAGCAGCAAGATAAGCTGCACAACTGTAGAAGAATCAGGAAAATACTCTTTCAGTTTCATGGTGAGAGGTCTCGGTTAGGGCCAGTCTACGCTGATTGCTATTTGATTTAAACTCTTCAGCTTTCTGCAAGGTGAGATGGGGTTGTATAGCCTGACCCCTTAGCTCCTGTCATTTGCGAGAAGTTTTTATTTGTGATGATCCACATAATCTTTAAGTACATTGTCTATACGGCCTTGCCAGCCTTTACCTTTAGCTCGAAAATATTCTGCAACCTCAGGGCTTACCCTAATACTTATAGGTATTTTTGTTGGTGATTTTTGAGGTCCTCTATCACCGACACCCTTCCTAATTTTTGCATAGAGTGAAGGATTTTCCCCTGATAAGGGTCTAAATTTTTTGAGGTCATCTGCGGTTAATTCGCGAACGTCCCCTTCTTTATCTATTAAGGGCTTCTTGCTCATATCGTTTTACCTCTCTGCTATTTGCTTTTCGAAATGAAATAATACGGATACCATCTTTAGTTTCTGCGAAACAAACAAAGTGCAATCGTTTATCAAGCATGCTGTATGCAATAAAACGTATTTCGTTATACTCATTGCGATCATCTTCATAAATCCATGCGTTATCCCAATCTAAATCAGCAACTCGATCAAAGTTGAGGCCACGTTGCTTTATATTACGTTGATTTTTATTGGAGTCGTATGAAACACTCGTGATTTAATTGTACATACAGCTAAATCATAGTCAAACATTTAATTGTATATACGAATACTTCTATGATTTTGGTATTTTACACTTCTAACAGAACCAGCAGGGATTGGTTTATTTATTAAAGGGCTTTGACCCCTATACCTCAAAGAAAACTGGTGAATTCAAGTCCAAAGCGCACCAGCT
>JAUVCH010000023.1 GCA_030595795.1 Gammaproteobacteria bacterium | reverse complement strand
CGACATCATTCGCCTGAGATTATACGCCAGTACATGTAGGCTCATTTCTGTACTGACATTGGATAGTCGCTTTGTCAGAAAATGTGTCGATCCCATCCAGGACTTTATCGTACCGAAGGGATGCTCAACCGTTTGTTTTCTGATCAGCATACTATCCGGCATGGATGCCATTAACTCATCCATTTTATCCAACTGACCCTGGTGTTCCCAGCGTGTAATCCTTCTCGGTTGTTTACTGTTTGAGCATTGTGGTTTCAATTTGCACGCCCGGCAAGTTGGATCATATGCCCAGTATCGCTTTTGCATCATTCCGTGCTCTAAACTGGTACTCCGATAAGGCAGCACTTGATCGGCGGGACAGATATAAACATCCCGATCTGCATCGTATTTAAAACGTGATCGGTTAAAGATCCCTTTCTTCGCACTGCCCGAGGTATCACCTTTAGGAACTAGCGGTGTCATGCCAGCATCCTGGGTATCTTTGATGTCTGGACCGCTGTAATAGCCTTTATCAGCAAGCACCGTAATTGCATCTTGTTTCAGAGCCGCTTGCGCTTGTTTCCCCATACTGCAGAGCTGTCCTCGATCCTGTTTATTCATGACTTCGTGGGCAACGATTAAATGGTGCTTCGTATCGACTGCACTTTGTACGTTATAGCAGACAGCCCTGGTCATCCCCTGTGTTTTCAGCAACCGGGAATCAGGATCGGTGGTGGATAGCTGCTTATCCGGGTGCTGATTCACTTCGACTTCTAAGGTCTTCAATTCAGCCAGCCGTTGCTTAAGCCAGGTTATCTTTTCCTGAATGGGCGTGCCATCAACATGCTGCTCGGTCTCTTTGTCCGAATCATCCAGTTGTTGCAGGTAATTATCGATATGCCTTTCAACACGGTCGATATGGAACTGCAGTTTTTTAGGGGTGTAGTTATTTTCCTTGCTGTTGACTGCTTTGAATTTACTGCCGTCAATGGCAACCACCGCATCGGTGAACATATTCAGCTGACGACATAGGCCGATAAATTCCCGACAGGTATTCTTGATACCTTTGCCATTATCCTTTCTGAAATCTGCAATGGTTTTAAAGTCCGGCGCCAAACGACCCAGTAACCACATCAGTTCAACATTACGACCTGCCTCTCGTTCCAGTCGGCGTGATGACTGAATACGGTTTAAGTATCCGTAAACATAAAGCTTGAGCATCGTGGACGGATGATAGGCTGGACGGCCGGTATCAGCGGGTATCGTCTTGAACCCTAAATTCGAAAGTTCGAGGCTATCGACGAAGGCATCAATAACTCGGATCGGGTTTTCTTCGGTCAGGTAATCGTCCAGACGTTCGGGGAATAATGTAGCTTGGGAACGGCATGCGCCTTCAATGAATCCGCTCATTGGTTAACCCATCAGTTGGAAAGTATGATTATACCTTTATTGGGGTTTTCACACAGCCTGGGCACAAAGGAGTCATTCCCGGCTCGATGTAAAATCCGGGAAGCAAGACCACCGAAGTGTCAGGAAGAGACATTCGTTACTTCATTTATTTTCACCTGACCCTTAGTATTCGCAGTGGCTTGTTATCGCCTATGCCAGCGGGTCTTAAGAAAGCGCCGGATGTCCAGGGCAGGATCGGCAGGATGTTTGTTGCCGCGCTTTCAGGAGGAGTTAGTAGTAGACTTGGCGGTGGGAAGTTTGCTAATGGGGCTAGTAGTGCGGCTTTTGCGGCGTTGATTAGGCCTGGGAGTAAAAAGCCTATCAGTCAAGAGGTCGAAGTTCCTGAGGAAATTAAGAGGGCAGTATCAAAAGCATTTGAATCAAGTTTCAATAGGGATAAGTTGATGGATCTCAACCTAAACATTGATTCTGTAAATGTTATAGAAAATTCACGCTGGGCTAATTTTGTTAGTGGTTTTACGGAATTGGTGACTTTAGGCAATTATTATATTGCAGCCACTACACAAAAAGATACTATCTATTTAAGTGTGCACACATCCGCTGCAATGTTTTTCTCGGATCATGAATTAGTGTTACACGAGTATTACCACGTATTAATGCAATGGAATAATAATCGTATGAATAATTTTTCATATCTAGTTAATTCAACTAAATTAGAAAACGAAGCAAGTAATTTTGCTATAAATAACGTCAACGCATTTACTAGGTAGGAGAGAAAATAATGAAAGCATTAACTAAACTATTCTTCATCCTTCAATTAGCAGTTTTTACTGTAGGATGTGTTGGTGATGCCGCCGTCTCGATAAAGGGAGAACTACTAAACACAAATTCAGAACCATATAAAGATTGTTCTCTTATGACTGTCGAAAATGAGAGCTCTTCATATCAAAAAAAAATACCCGGTAAGTTCAAAACTACAATTATTTTTTCACCATCAGCTTTTAATGACCTTGTAATTGAGTTTTCTTGTAAAGGAACCCTTGAAGTGTACAGGCATACAATTACTAGTATACCGAAGCCATTCGGAACTGTGCTTGATGTAGGCTCAGTTATTTTGAATTAACGAATCGAAGGAATGAATCGAAGGGGTCAGAGTAAATGCCAGTAAGTTAAGCCCTAAGCCTTTCATTATAAAGCGCTTTTATAAGCCGGAAAATGAATTACATTCTTAATGTTTTTTAGCCTTCTCGGATATTGTCGCCCCTCTCTAACTGCTTCAATCGTTTGGCTAAAGTAAGTGATCGTCTGCTTAATTAATCGTTTTAAAACGGATGATTGACTGCTCAACAGAGCGACTATTCGATGCTTCATTTTTGTTAGTGCTTGAGCATAGTTGATTTGATATTTTCGCTGCCGGTTATGTGTCTTTTTGTCGATTAAATCTTGTGCCTCAATAGCCATCAATGCGGTGAGATTGGCGGCAACAATTTTGGCATAAAAATCTTGCTGTACACTGAGCACGGATTTGCCGGAAAAATTCTCAATTTCAAGCCACTGCTTTAAGCGTTTATAGTTTTCTTCAACACCCCAACGCAAATGGTAAAGTGACTTGAATATACCAGCGGGATAGGCCTGCTCATCCATTAACGACGTTACCAAAACTTCCACTTCATTGGGTAGTTCTACACGAATAAGCCTGAGTCTAGTCGGCGCTGTTGGCAGGCCTTTTTGCTGACAGGTTTTAATAGAGCGCGGGCGTGGTTGCATTGTGATAATAGCTTGTTTTTTACCCGAGGCAACAAACCGCTTTACTTGTAAATCCTGATGGGTTTTAGCGCGCATGCAAAAGTGTATATTGCTTTGTAAAAGATAGGTGTAGAGCCAAAAACTGACATAGCCGCGATCAAAAACTACCAAATCATTTTGGGTGGCAAATTGTAGGTGATCTTGAGCGCATTGACGTTCAGAAGTGAGCCGGGGATGAATGGCGGAATCGATAACAACTTTATTCAAAACATCATGAAAAACCGAAGCCATTCCCATGGCACAGGGTGTTTGCCCTGAACGTCCATTGTGCACACCAAAATGATCGCTAATTTGGGGTTCATCCGGTAAACGAATTGAAGTGCCATCAATCGCACAAAGCCGGAACCCCCGCCACTTTTCAGGTTGCCAGGTACTTTGATAAGCACAGTCAACAAGCTGACGATTGAGATCAATAAAGGCAGCATGTGAGAGCTGTTTTCTGGCTTGAAAAAAAGCTGACTTTGTCACGACTTGAGTGGCGTTCTCTTGCCCATTGAGATGACTAAAAAACTGATCTAGTTCCGTTTGATTGGTGTGCTTTCTAAAGTTTAGTAAATAGAGGATCAAAGTAGGAAAATCGAGTGATCTTTTACGCGTGAATGCAACAGGTGAAAGCCGATGTTGTTGCTTAAAAGAATGGTCGTGAATAATTTTATTAATGAGGGTATAAGTATTTTCAAATGAGGTCGGTACTGGTCATCTCTGGTTCCTGAAATAAGTGATAAAATGATGTTTCATAGCGGACTAAGTTTAACATAATCAATCACTTATCGCTTAACTTACTGGCATTGGGGTCAGAGTAATTGATTGAAATTCAATTGGGAACAGACCGCGTTTTAATGGACAGGACTATGAAAAATGAAATAACAAAGGAAATACAATGCCAAGACGACCAAGACTAATGCTGGCCAATACGCCTGTTCATATCATTCAGCGTGGTAATAATCGGCAGACCTGTTTTTTTCATGAAACAGATTATCGATTCTATCTGGAATGGTTAGGCGAATACGCAGAGAGTAGTCAATGCGCTATTCATGCCTATGTATTAATGACAAATCATGTTCACTTATTGGTAACGCCTAAAACGAAAACAAGTGCCGCTGAGTTAATGAAGCGTCTCGGTCAGCGGTATGTTCAATATGTCAATCGTATCTATAAGAGAAGCGGTACTCTCTGGGAAGGACGTTTTAAATCCTGTCTGACAAGAGAAGAATCTTATGTATTGAGCTGCTATCGATACATCGAGATGAATCCAGTTCGTGCTGGTATGGTAAAAGATCCTGGTGATTACCCGTGGTCCAGTTTTCGTGAGAATGGGTTAGGCGGGATTTCCAATTTGTTAAGCAGCCATCAGGTATACGAAGCGCTGGGGTCTAGTGATGACGTTCGGCGAAAAGCTTATCGTGAGTTATTCAGGCATCAGATAGAACCAGGGATGATGTACAAGATACGTTCATCAACTAATGGCAACTTCGTACTCGGCAGCGAGAAGTTTCAACAAGAAATCGAAAATGCTTTAGGTCCGGAATTCTGGTCAATTCTGGGGACACGAAACTTATTTATGTTGGTAATATGAATGGGAACAAAATCTATTCTGAGGTAGCTGCCTACAGTCTAGGAATGTCCGCTATTGCACTAACCCACCAATGACGCATACTCATCCAAACAACCGCTACCCGCATTAACTACCAGCTTTAACATCCCAAGCCCAGGAAAGAGCTTTATTTTATGGTCAAAACACCATAGAAGCTGAGTTGAAATTAATTCTACGCTTGCATTTTACAACTGCAAGGCGCAGCATTTTGCCATGCGTAAGCTCGGTATTGCAGCAAAATTATATCTCGCCTTCGGTAGCATTTTTCTACTAGCGGTGGTGGCTTCTTCTGTTGGCTGGAAGGGGTTTATGCGCGTCACCGAGTCGCAGAACTCGGTAATCGACCAGGCCATTCCGGGTTTGCGGTACGCGCATCAGCTATCCGCACTCAATACATCGATAGGCGCCGACGCACAGCAGTTACTGCGTGCAGGTGATGAAACGGAACGCGTCAAAATCAGCAAGGCATTATTTTCCGAAGTCAATCAGGTTCATGCCCTGATCGAGGACTTTCAACGACAGGGTTTTTCAACCGGGTCATTACAGTCTTTACGCCAGACAGTTCGCAATATAGAAGACAAACTGCGTCAGCAGGACGAACTGGTACGCCGGAGAATTCATCAGCAAGCACGTTTTACCCAGCTCGTCGCGGGCTTGATAGCCAGCACCGAAGAGTTGAATTACCTGGCAGATTCACTAGTCGCCAATGCAGCATCAACGACTACCGCAATCACTTCGAGTCTCTATGACCTGGTCGAGAACGATGCCAGCAATCAACAGCTTTACGAAGTTTTTGATCGACTGGTGGAGGTCGATCTCGATGCCATGGAACGCATGTACGAGCTACGCCTGCGTAGCGCGAATTTAAACAGCCTGTTTAGTCGAGTCGCGAAAGAATTTGAATTGGTGGAACTGGATAGCCTGCGCAGACGAATAGTAGAGACGATTTCTATCTTAAAGCGTCGCGTCAGTGAAATAAACGATCCTCAGCGCCGTCAAATGGCAGGCGAATTACTCACCGCTATGGAAGTCGACAATGGTCCACTCTATGTCTACGGTATATTCGAATCTCGCATTTCCCTGATAGAGATCAGCAAATCCCTGACCCAGCTATCTCTCGAAACGAGTGAAGCATCGCAGTCGTTGAACGGCATTGTCAGCGAATTGAACGCGGCCGGTGGCAGCTTGATAAACCGGGTTTCGACGACAGCAAAAGAATCGCTCGATACCAGTCGTCAGTGGTTTGGTGCGATATCTTTAGTCCTGTTACTGGTTGCGGCGGCAATATTGTGGTGGTTTATCAAACGCAACGTCGTACGGCGTTTGTTGTCGCTGCAATCGGCGACACATGCCATCACCGAGGGTGACTACGATGTCGATATTATTGTCGAAGGCCATGACGAGTTAACCGATATGGGCAGGGCGTTACGCGGTTTCCGTAATAATGCTATCCACAACCGTAAGCTCGATGAGGAATTACGCCAACACAAGGCACATCTCGAAGAACTGGTCGAAGAACGTTCTGAACAACTACGAGAAACCAACCAGATGTTGTCCGAAGAGGTTCAAAACCACGCGATTGCTCGTGAAAAGGCCGAGCAGGCGAGCCAGGCTAAAACCGCCTTCCTCGCTACCATGAGCCACGAATTGCGCACGCCATTAAGCGGTGCACTGGGTACACTTCGATTGCTATCCGACACTGATCTGCGCACACAGCAACAGGATTACGTGCAAATCATCAATGCTGCGAATGCTAGTTTGCTAGATATCGTCAATGACATTCTGGGTTATTCGCAACTCGAAGCTGGCAGGCTCAATATCGAAAACAGGCCGTTCGATCTCGCCGAGTTATTGAACAATGTAATCGGATTAATGACGGTTTCGGTGAGCGAGAAAAACAATAGCCTGCAACTACAGGTAGACAATTTGCTATCGCAGGTATTGAACGGTGACTCGGGCAAGCTACATCAAATCCTGATCAACCTGATTGGTAACGCAAACAAGTTTACCGATAACGGTGAAATCACTCTCCAGGTAAGCAGCAAGCCTAACGCGAATGAGGGCACCGAGACATTGCAGTTTCTGGTTACCGATACCGGTATAGGCATTGCCAGGGACAAACAGGAAGAAATATTCCAGGCCTTTACTCAGGTTGATACCAGCAGCGCCAGGCTTTACGGTGGCATTGGTCTTGGTCTTGCTATCTGTGACCGTCTGGTTAACGCAATGGGTGGCAGGATATTGCTGGAGAGCGAGCTTGGCAAAGGCACTAAAATTGGTTTCAATATCGATACAAAGATTTGTAAAGCGGGCTCATCGACATCGGCGTCGACACCGCCAAATCTGCAACAAATACCCGAAGTCACCGAAGAGATTAGCGTGTTGATGGTGGAAGACGATACCACCAATAGCATGGTTACCAGCAATTATCTGCAACATCTTGGGCACCATGTAATTGCCGCACAAAGTGGTGAGGAAGCACTGACATTGCTGGATAAAGGAGACATGTCTCTGGTGCTACTTGATATCAGCCTGCCGGGCATCGATGGACTGACTATCCTCAACACTATCCGCACACATGCCGACAAAACGATCGCGAACCTGCCGGTGATCGCGATGTCAGCGCATGTTTTTACCGAGGAAGTCGACCAGTATATTAGCGCTGGCATGAATGGTTTTTTGGGTAAACCATTTTCGCTGGAAGATCTCGAACACGCCATAGCAAAGGCCATGAGCGGTCTCGAAGTGGTTATCACCAACAGCAGCCAGCCGCGTGAACTGAGTAAGCTTATTCAATGCGATACAGCTGTAATCGACAATGATATTGCCAGGCTGGGACTGCAAAGCGTCGAGCAATTTATGACTTTATTTTTTCAATCCGCTGATCAGCTAAAATCTGAATTGGTTGAAACGATGAAGCAAAACGAATTTGAAACACTGGCAAAACTCGCACACCGGATGAACGGTGCGGCGGGTAATTTTGGACTCCTGAGATTATGCGCATTATTAACCATAATTGAAAAGCAGGCGAAAAATGGCACTAA
This sequence comes from Gammaproteobacteria bacterium, assembly GCA_030595795.1. Classification (GTDB taxonomy): domain Bacteria; phylum Pseudomonadota; class Gammaproteobacteria. The sequence continues at coordinate 31,771 of JAUVCH010000023.1, read as the reverse complement.
AATTACCACTACATTGCTAGAACAATTTCAGATCGAATATGACCAGGCAATTGCTGCCCTCAACGATTATCTATCCGCGCAGAAAGAATCACCGAAAAAATTATCTGTGTCACACTAAAAGCAGTTCATTCAAAAGTGGCTAAAAAACCTCGCTGGCAAATAAATACCCTTCGCCATGAACCGTCAGGATTATCTGTGGCGCGTGACTGTCGTGTTCAATTTTATTTCGCAAGCGCAAGACGAGTACATCGATAGTACGTTCGTTGGGTGACCATACTCGATGGGTTACTTTTTCCATTAGCCACTCTCTATGCAATGTTTTGCCTGGGTGCTCCAGGAACGTCACCAGCAACTCGAATTCGCCGCGTGTTAATGGCAGGTTCTCCTGTGTATTAGATGACAGACTGCGGCGAGATAAATCGAGCGTCCAGCCCGAAAAAGATTTGCTCCGCTGTTTTTGGTGCCTGCTCTGATCCGACTGCTTGCGTCGAATCAGGTTTTTCACCCGCGCCAATAACTCACGGGGGTTGAACGGCTTGGTAACATAATCATCCGCACCAATTTCAAGACCGACAATTCGATCAATCTCATCATTCCGAGCGGTCACCAAAATAATCCCGACATCCGTTTTTTCGGAAAGCTCCCTGGCGAGCTGCAAACCATCTTTACCCGGTAAATTGATATCCAGCAACACCACGTCGATCGCCGATTCTGCAATCAATCGATGTATACCCTCGCCGTCTTCAGATTGACTAACACGGTAATTTTCAGTTTCAAAATAAGCGGCCATACGCGCTCGCGTGACAGCGTCGTCTTCAACAATCAGGACATGATGAGTGGAATGTGTTTCTGTCACAGTTCGTTATGTTTTTAATTCTGGATTGGTGACAGCGGATTGCCTGCAACAAGTGGAATTGATGGTATCAGATAGTCATTCAAAGAACTACAGGATCGATTAGTAAACAAATTGTTAAGAAATGTTAACCAATTTGAGAATCTGTTAACAATTCGAAATTCACAGTTTTTAATTGCTAATTATAATCGGGCAGGTTGCGAAAGCAGCGATGCACCCGGTCGCGAGATAGATACGACTGCATCATTCATCCCTAATTCATAATTACCTGAGGAGGAGAAAATGAATTTCAGTAAACTTAGAAACAAATTGACGGCAGGCGCTTTTGCGCTGGTTTTAGCCACCGTCGCGGGCCAGGCAATAGCCGCAGACTCAAAAAAACCAATCGTAATTCCAACCCATAACTGGTCAAGCCAGGTTGTAATGGCCTATGTTATTGGTGGAATCTTCGAAAGCATGGGTAACAATGTCGACTACAAGCCTGCCGATTCTCAGGCCGTTTATGAAGCCATTCGCCTGGGTGATATCACTATTTCCCACGAAGTTTGGCAATCGACCTTCGGCAAGTCATTCTACAACGCTATGGCCAAAGGTGGTGTTATCGATGCCGGCACACATGCTGCAACAACACTTGAAGAAATGGGCGTTCCCCAGTACGTTATCGACGATAATCTTTGCCCAGGCCTGCCGAACTGGGAAGCCTTGAAAAACTGTAAAGATGTATTTGCATCTGCTGACTCCCAGGGCAAAGGCCGTTGGCTGGAAGGCCCGCAAAGCTGGCATGGTGACCTGATGCCTGTTCGCGTTAAAGCACTTGGGCTGGGCGACGATTATGTGGTTAAGTTCGCAGGCGGCGCAGATGCAATCTGGGCGGAACTGGCGTCGGCCAAGAAAGAAGGCCGCGGTATCATTACCTTTAACTGGACGCCAAACTTTACCGATGCGGAAGGTTTTGTATTCATCGAATTCCCCGAATACTCGGACGGTTGTCGTGTGGCCGACGGTGGTGACGGCGCTTGCGGTTCGCCAAAAGGCTGGTTGAAGAAAGCGGCAAATTATAAATTCCCGAAGACCCACCCGGCCGCCTATACCGCATTTTCCAAGATGTCATTCACGACTGGACAGATTGGTCAAATGGCTGCGCTGGTTGACGTCGATAAACTGAGCCATCAAGACGCTGCCAAGAAGTGGTTGGCTGACAACGAAGCTGTCTGGAAATCATTCACTATGTAGGGTTTTAAGGAATGCCGGTGCTCCTGTATTTCCTTTCCGGGAAAGAGTATCGTTGAGTACAAAATCCCTCCCTGGGCAGTGGTTCGGGGAGGGTTCTTAAATGGCCAGTAGAGCCGTAACAGCGATTTTAAGATGACATCTGAGGATCAATAATGACTACCGAAACCAGCAACAGTACCGATACTTCTACCGATAAGCAGCCTGTTATCAAGTGCGAGGGCGTCTACAAGATATTTGGCGATAACACCGCAGACATGATGGCGAAGTCGAATGGTAATATCGATGTCGAAGCCTTCAAGGATGCAGGTTGTATTTTTGGTGTTAATAATGCCTCTTTAGAAGTTCACAGAGGTGAAATGCTCATCGTCATGGGTCTTTCCGGATCCGGAAAATCTACGCTCCTGCGTTGTATCTCGAGACTGACCGACACAACAGACGGTAATATATTTATTGACGGCGAAGATTTACTGGCAATGAACGCCAGGGAATTGATGTCGATTCGTCGTAACAAGATGGGGATGGTATTTCAGAGCTTTGCGCTACTTCCCCATAAAACGGTAATCGAAAACATTGCTTTCCCCTTGCAGGTAAAAGGTACGAGCACAGAAGATAGTATGAAGAGAGCCATGGACATGGTTAATCTGGTTGATCTCACAGGACGTGAAAATTACTTCCCCAGGCAATTGTCTGGTGGACAGCAACAACGGGTTGGTATTGCCAGATCACTAGCAGTTGAACCTGATATCTGGTTTCTCGATGAACCTTTTTCGGCGCTTGACCCGCTGATCAGAAAAGAAATGCAGGATGAATTCCTGCGGCTGCAGGAAATGCTCAACAAGACCATCCTGTTTGTCACGCATGACTTCGATGAAGCCCTGCGTCTGGCTGATAGAATCGCGATAATGAAAGATGGTGTGATTGAACAGTGCGATACCCCGGCCAATATTGTCCTGCATCCGGCGACCGAGTACGTTGCCAAATTCACCAATGAAGTCCCACGCGAACGGGTATTAACCTGTGCGAACGTAATGGACGAGATCGATGGCGAAACGAACTTAAGTGATTTAAAAGTACCCCATAACGCGGTCATCGAAACGGTTGCCGAAGCCGTCTTAAACGACCCTAATCCAGTCGCCGTTGTTAACGATAATAACGATACGATTGGGGTTCTACATAGGAAATCAATTATTCATTTACTGTTTGGCAAGGACGAAGAAGAGACGTTGGGCAATCAAGCAGCGGGTGCATAACCAATGAACTTTTTATCCGACCATCCAAAACTCGTACAATTTGCAGGCTTGCTGGTTGTATTTTTTATTTTACAATTTGCGATTAGTCCATCGGATAGTAATTTCCTGTGGCGTCTGCCTGCATTTTTGGCAGCTGTGCCGGAGATGCTGAATTCATCGGTCGAATACGCGATGTTCGAATGGATGCCGATCCAAACCTATAACGTAGAAATCGAAGACTACGAAGAATCAGCACTATTAATGGAAGTAACCCGATCCATGTCGCGTTCTGTGCTTTTCTGCATTGAATTTATTCGTGAAATTCTGGTCGGCGGCCAAAAAACCATCGTCGCTTTCACCAGCTGGGATTTTGTCAGTGAAAATGACTGGGCTTATTGGCCCGCATTGCCCTGGACAGTTGTTGCGGGAGTAGGGGTTACTCTGGGTTACGCGCTCAACGGGCGATGGCTAGCAGTTCTGGTAGGTTGTGCAACGACCTATATTGCTGTTTTTGGCCAATGGGAACCCGCGATGGAAACGCTCTCATTCGTATTGATTGCGGCACCGGCATCTGTATTACTCGGGGTTATCCTGGCCGTTGTGGCCTTTAAAAGTCGAGCTTTTGAAACCGCATTGATGCCCTTGCTCAATGTCGCCCAGACCATGCCGCATTTTTCCTATCTGGTGCCGGTAACCGTCTTTTTTGGCGTAGGCGACCATGCTGGTGCCATTGCTACCGTAATTTTTGCTACACCACCAATGATTCGCCTGACCCTGTTAGGTCTTAAAGGGGTATCACCTGAAGTACTGGAAGCGGGAGAGATGAATGGTTGTAACAAGGTCCAGCTCATGTTCAAGGTGCTGATTCCAACGGCGCGACACGATATTCTGGTCGGTGTAAACCAGGTCATTATGCAATGTCTGGCGATGGCCGTTATTGCCTCATTTATCGGCGCGAAAGGCCTGGGCTTCAATTTATTGCTGGCACTGAATCAGCTTCGAATAGGCCAGGCACTGGAACTGGGTATTTGTATTGTGTTGATCGCCGTTGTTCTGGATAAGCTCTCTCTGGGCTGGGCAAACAAGCAAATCGACTATTTTGCCGATCTTTCATTTGTCGAACGCCATAAGTATTCCCTCATTATGGTTGCCATACTAGTGATTGGTATCGTATTGGCTGGGATTGGCAGCCTTATTTTTAAAGATGGCATCAATTATTTTTACCTCATTCCGCACAATCAGGGATTGACAACAGAAGACTTCTGGCAATCCGGTGTAGACTGGATCGTGGACAACTGGTACTCGAACCTGCAAGTCTTCAACGTAGGGTTAATTGTCAATGTGCTAATACCCATGAAAAACGCCTATCTGAGTATGCCAGTGGCGGCAACCTTTGTATTAGTAATGGGAATTGCCTACATCGTCGGCGGCATTAGATCATCGCTAGTGGTTGGTGGCTTACTACTGTTCATCGCTTCGACAGAATGGTGGGACAGGGCACTGATTACGGCCTATATGGCAACCTTCGGAGTGGTTGTGTCGGCTACCATAGGCCTGATTACTGGTTCTTTGTGTGCCCAAAATCGATTCGCGACTAAGGCCATATTACTGGTTTGTGATACCTTTCAGACCTTCCCTTCATTCATCTATTTGATTCCGGTCATCATGCTCTTCGGTGTTACTGATACGTCTGTATTAATCGCCGTTATTATCTATGCCACTATCCCGGCAACCCGCTATACCGTGGAAGGTCTTAGCAACGTACCGCAGTCTTTGCAGGACGCGGGGTCGATGTCCGGCGTCAATCGTATGCAGCGATGGCTACAGATTGAATTACCGCTGGCTTTTCCTCATATTATGCTGGGCGTTAATCAAACCGTTGTATTCGCCTTATTTATGGTCATCATCGGTGCGATGATCGGGACCGATGATTTGGGTCAATTAATTTTGAAATCCTTATCGGATGAATTTGGCATCGGCAATGGACTAATGCTTGGGCTGTGTGTCGCTTTTATAGGTTTGGCAGTCGATCAAATTTTACGCACCTGGGCAAGCGAACGTAAAAAGGCATTGGGCGTGGCATAACAATACCGCTCCAGTGACCTTAAAAAGGATAAAATCATGATCAATCGAATACTAGTAGCAACCGATGCATCAGAGGCTTCAAACCGAGCATTAGAAATGGCCGTTAAATTTGCCGAACTACACAAAGCTGAACTGCTCATAGTTCACGTTATTCGCGATATGCAAATCCCCTTTGAAATCAAGGAAATTCCCGAGCTGGAATCGAATAAGTTTGACGCCTTCAACGATGCTCGTGAGGAAGTTATGCGCAAGATCGCGGAGTCCGTCTTAAGACTTGCCAGGGAAAAAGCAGAAAAAGCCGGCGCTAGCAATGTTCAAACTGCAATCGGAACCGGTGATCCTGCGACCAGTATTCTCGGTTTTGCGAAGCGGCGAAAAGTGGACATGATCGTAGTCGGAACTAGGGGTTTGGGTAAGTTAAAGGGAACGATTTTGGGTAGCGTCTCGCGCAAGATTACTAATAATGCTGAGACTAGTTGTTTGATTGTTAGATAATCGATTAAAGGTCGAGTGTAAAAAGGGAGATTCCCTTTTATGAGGATGTAATAATAATTGTGTGGCTGCTCATTATCAGTCAATCCAGACAATTCGCCTTCAAGCGGGATGTTACAATAAATAACTGGGTATGATTTAATAATCACAAGATTCTTCTGCATTATTCTTGCCCATAAAAAATGACTATTCTTACACATCACTCACCTGTCAACTTTCAGACGAATTTACCCAGAGAAGTCGACGTTATCATTATTGGCGCCGGTATTATCGGAATAAGCACCGCCTGGTTTTTGAGTCAAAGCGGACTTAAGGTACTGGTTTGTGAGAAGGGTCGAGTTGCCGGGGAGCAATCGAGTCGCAACTGGGGCTGGATTCGCCAGCAGGGTCGCGACGAGGCCGAATTACCGATCATGATGGAAAGCATGTCAATCTGGCGCGGATTAACCGAACAGGGAATCAATACCGGGTTCCACCAGGGTGGCAGTCTGTATCTTTGCGAAAACCAGGCTCAACTCGACTGTTATGATGAATTCCTCGGCTTTGCCGCAGAACATAAGCTGGAAACACAACAACTCAGCAGCGAGCAACTGTATACCCGGCTGAACAGCACGCCAAAGCACTGGATCTCTGCCCTGCATACGCCCGATGATGGCCGTGCAGAACCTGCTACTGCTGTCCCTGCTATGGCCAGAGCCTGCGCCCAGGCCGGTGTCCATATTAGTGAAAACTGTGCCGTCGACCATTTATCTATCACCAACCAGATCGTTGATGGCGTACAAACCGAACGGGGATACATTAGGTGTTCACGAGTTTTAGTCTGCGCCGGACATTGGTCTTCTAGCCTGCTACATAGCATTGGCACCAAACTGCCGCAGTTGTCGGTGAAGGCAAGCGTCGCCCGAACCGCCAAAGCACCTTTCCTGTTTAATGGAAACGCATCGGGTAGCAATCTGGCTTTTCGCCGACGGTTAGACGGTGGCTATACGATTGCCATGAGCGATTACCTGGAAGTTTTTCCGAGTGTGCATAGTCTCAAACAAATAAATACCTTCCTGCCGTTGCTACGCACCGCAGCAGCAAAAATGAAACTTCGGATTTATGACGAATCCGCCTATGTTAATCCATTCGATAGCGATGCGGATTATAAGAAAGTAGAAGCCAATCGAGTCCTCAATCCGCAACCGACAGCCGCAGCCATAACTCGTATGCGAAACAGGCTCGATCAGGTTCTGCCAATAATGAAGGAAGTACCCATCGTCGAATGCTGGGCAGGCATGATCGACGCTACGCCAGATGCCGTTCCGGTAATGGATTCGGTCGATAAGCTTGATGGGCTGTTTATCGCAACCGGCTTCAGTGGTCATGGTTTTGGCATAGGCCCGGCAGCCGGTAAAATTATGGCCAACCTGATACAGGATAAAACCAGCGAACACGATTTATCGCGATTTCGCTTTTCGCGTTTTTCTGATGGCAGCAAACTTCGGCTCGGACCTTCTATCTAAACGGCAATACGTAGATATCGTAATACTGATGGGCCAGACGCTGCGCGTCGGCTTTCTGCTCAGGGTTTAAATAAGACTCGATTTTTTTCATTTTGCGCATCGCATATTTTGACTGCTGTGCGGCAGCGACCTTACACCAGGCATAAGCCTTTATATAATTCCTGCCCACGCCGAGTCCTTTGGCATACATAGTACCGAGTCTGTGCTGCGCCCGTCGATAACCTCGTTTCGCCGCATAGCGGTACCATTTCACGGCCTGCTCATAATCTCGTGCGCGATCCTCTCCCTGATGGAACATCTGCCCAAGCTCGAATTGTGTCGTACAACTTCCATCTTCTACATACTGAACCATATTTACACCCCAGTTTTGCTGTTCATCGACTTATCTCCCTGTGTAAAAGATTAATTCAATTTATTATCAAATTTTGTGAACCGATCGTCTAATTTGACTTAAATTCAGCTTTTGAATTATAGCTATCTTTATGCCTTTACCTGTTTATGATACTAGATCCAGATCCGCAAACTTTCCAGCCGGAATAGACAATGAGCGAACAAATTACACAGGAAAACGATCCTACCGAATTCCGGTTTTTCGACAATCGACAGAAATACCTGCTCTTTGTTAATACCTGTTCCGAAAAGTGGGTCATCGGCGAGCGTATTTCCCGCGAGTTAAAACACATTGCACCCACGCCTCCGTCGATCCGAATTTTCGATGCAGGAGTGGGCGATGGCACTGTGCTAGCCCGCGTCTGGCGAGCCATGCATTATCGCTTCCCCACCATGCCATTTACTATTCAGGGTAAAGAAGTCAGCCTCGAAGACGTGCGCCTGACGCTCGATAAATTACCAGATCGTCTTTATGAACATCCAGCCAGTGTCATAGTTTTAACCAACCTTTATTATGGAGAAGCACCCTGGTTAACTCCACGCTCTAGCGAAGCCGCGGAGAACATGATCTGGAAAGAAGTCGCGTTAAACGGTAATAGCTCGCACGAATTTGAGCAGCAAATCGTCGAGTTACAGGGTTTTCTATCTGAGAACTGGCAGGCGCGTGTCGGCAAGCATGGCAACCCTGTGTATGACAAACCGGTGGCGCTGGTTTTATATCGAGAAGACCATCGTTTTATGCTCGATTCCGTAATACCAAAACAGGATGAGCCCAGAGCCGATTTCGATTTGATAATCGCATCGCAACCTTACCGCGCGATTGCCTCTGCTAAGTCTAAAGCCAGGAATGTTGTCACCCCCCTGGCCCGTGCCCTGGCACCTAATGGTCGTTTAATCGGAATACATTCAGTGGGCAATGATCCGGGCATGGAAATCGTCGAGCTGGTCTGGCCAGGACAAAATCCGTTCACGGTGAGTCGACACGAAATTCTGGAATCCGTGAAAGCAGGGCTCGGCGATGCCTCCTCCGACTACATTTTTTCTTCGGGAAGCAATATAGAATCTCTCTTCAATTACGAAATGCACACATTACCCAACGAAATCGGCAGTTCGATCGGTACTTCAACGCTATTAGCGGCCTGGAATGCAGCGACCTACGTCGCACAGGTGGAGGATGATCGACTCGAAGAAGCCATGCACCACAATGCCTATATCGACAATACACGAAAGGTTTTAAACAAGCGCGGTGGCTTGTGGTTTCAAAACGAGTCCTACACCATTATCCGCAAATAACAGATTAGGTAATTGAGAAAGCGTCTATTACATATCACCGATACTGGCTGGTTGCCAGTCGGCCTGGTGCAACAACCAATCCTCGTCTTTGATTAACAGCAATTCGAATTTATAAATTTGTGCGCGTAAACCCGACAGCAGGCTCGCATCCGAAATAACACTCCCCGCCATGGCGACATGTAAAGTCACCCAGGCTTCATTGGCAGCTACGAATTCGATCTCATCTATCTTCGTCAGCAGATAAATATTTTTGTGGCGGAAAAAATAAAGCCTCAATAGTTTTTCTATCTGCTTTCTGTCATAACCTTTTTCATCTTTGTAACCAGAAAACATTAACTCGGCCAGATCGCTAGAACTACGGTCTTCGGCCGCCTCTACACCGGTCTCGATAAATTGCCTAATTTCATCTTCCGGAGTCAAAACACTATCGGAACATCCAGCAACTAGCGTCAAGATTGTTAGATAACAACAAAGAATTATTCTGCTCATTCTGCTCCCTCTCCGCCATAGGCTCGGATTAGTTCCTGTCTTAATATTTCGATTAAATGTGCTCTTGGGCTATCGTTTCTAACGAGCAAGCCAAGTCTTCTATAAACTGGGGGTAAAGTAAAAGGTAATATGCGAATACCTTCAGGCAGGGATCTGAGATTTTTACCAATCGGTACCACCGATACCCCCAGTCCATTTTCTACCAGAGACGAAATAGCATCTAATGTGGTAATTTCCATCGACGAATTCACCTTTATATCTCGTCTTTTCAATTCGCTATCGATTAATTGCGCCAGCGTAGCCTGTCGATTAAATCGGAGATAAGTATTGTTTTCCAGAGCTTCGCGATAATCTTCACCGATCGCCTGCTGATGTGCTATAACCGCCAGTTCCTCTTGCGCAATTAATTCAAATTGCATATCCGCTACTGGCGTTTCAGGCTCGGTGATAATTGCACAGTCAATACTGTGATTTTGCAATTGCTTGATGAGTTGCGTGGTTAAATCGGTATGCAGTTGTAGAAATAAACCCGGATCACGTTTTCTTAATTGCCCCAGGGCCACCGCAACTCCCCCTTCTACCGCTGTGTGAATCGCACCAATTTTTAACATGCCCTGATTATTAGCATTAACGACACTATTGCCGAGCTCTTCCCATTGAGCCAGTAACTTGCGGCTGCGTGAAACGAATTCGACACCGGTTGCAGTCAACCTCGGTGGGCGTGTGCTGCGATCAAACAATTGCTCACCCAGATGCTTCTCCAGCGCCTGAACCTGTAAACTAACATTCGATATCGACATATCTAGTGCAGTCGCCGCAGCCTGAAAGCTACGGTGATCTGCGATATTCACCAGGGTTTGAATCGATTTGATATCCATGTTTGAAAATTGTAACGTTATCTTTAATAATACTCAATAATACAATTTGCTTATTGAGTATTCATAAATTAATATTCAATTTTAACTGGCAATCCAATGAAAGCCATCCAAAATTCTGAACAACTATTAAGCGTACGAATCTGGCGCGGCAAAAAAGATGGTCGGTTCGTCACCTACCAGGTGCCAGTTCGCGATAACCAGACTGTTCTCGACGTCGTCACCGAAGTTCAGCGCCTGCACGAACCGGGGCTGTCCTATCGCTTCGCCTGTCGCGTCGGTGTTTGCGGCTCCTGTGCGATGATGGTAAACGGTAAACCACGCTGGACCTGCCGAACCCACGTCAATAAAGTAATCGATGAGGATGTTCTAACCATCGAGCCACTGCGTAACCTGCCGCATATTAAAGACCTGGTTTGCGACATGGCACCGTTCATCGATACCTGGCAAAAAGCGGGCGCACCGTTTAGCAGCACACAGACCCGGTCGCAGCCACCGGCGAAAGTCGACCCGGAATCACCCACCAGGCGTGCCGCCGATGCTTCTTTGCAATGCATTAACTGTGGTGTTTGCTATAGCGCCTGCGATGTCGTCAACTGGAATCGAGATTATCTCGGCCCTGCGGCTTTGAATCGAGCCTGGACATTAGTCAACGATGTTCGCCATAGCAAGCGACAGCAAACATTCGACATGGCATTTTCCGAAGGGGGTTGTGGTTCCTGTCATAGTCACGGAAATTGTACTCGCCATTGCCCGATTGAATTGAGTCCTTCGGAAAGTATCGCTGGACTCAAACGCCTGGCCTTTACCGGTCTGCCGAAAGAGCTTTGATCATGGAACGTCGCCTTTTCGTCGTGCAGCGCCTAACCGCCATGATCCTTGCGCCACTGGTAATCATTCACCTCGGTTTAATACTGGTCGCGGTGCGCGATGGTTTAACTGCAGCAGAAATTCTGGCGCGAACCCAGGGCAGTGTTTTCTGGGCAATCTTCTATGGCCTTTTTGTTCTTGTCGTGGCGATCCATGCACCGATTGGCGTACGCAAGGTTTTAAAGGAATGGACCGAGCTCGAAGATTCAACCATTAATAGTTTTTGCTGGATGCTTGCTTTGCTATTGTTAGTGCTCGGGTTTCGGGCTGTTGCGGCGGTGGTTTAACCATGCATCCACTGAGAAATCATAAAAGCTATATCGCCGCAATGGGGCATCGCTTATCAGGCATCGGGTTGGCGATCTTCCTGCCGTTTCATTTTCTATTACTCGGTACGGCGCTCGAAGGCGCGGAAGGTCTGGAGGCTGCGCTAGCCTTCACAGATTCACCTTTGGTTAAAATAGCAGAATGGGGTTTGGTGATGTTACTCGCGCTGCACTTTTTCTTTGGCCTTCGGGTGCTTTTGCTCGAACTCACGCGCTGGCCTAATCACTCAGAAACACTCGGTAACTGGGTTTTACCTGGCGCTATCGCCAGCGCTTTTGTCGGTATCATTTTCCTTCTCCAGATATTTTGATTATGAACATAGAAACCCATAAAACCGATATCTTGATCCTGGGTTCCGGCGGCGCGGGGCTATTCGCCGCGCTACACGCCAAACAGGCTAATCCCAACCTGGACATTACGATTGCGGTGAAAGGCTTACTGGGAAAATCCGGTTGCACGCGCATGGTTCAGGGTGGCTACAACGTCGCACTGAATCCGGGTGATTCGGTGGAGCGACATTTCATGGATACCATCGTCGGCGGTAAGTGGCTACCGCGTCAGGATCTGGCCTGGAAGCTCTGCGAGACAGCGATCGAGCGTATATACGAACTCGAAAACGAACTCGGCTGTTTTTTCGACCGCAATCCTGATGGCACCCTGCATCAGAAAGCATTCGCCGGGCAAAGCTTCGACCGCACTGCGCACAAGGCCGACTTAACCGGCATCGAAATCATCAATCGCCTGATGGAAAAAGTCTGGAGCCTGCAGGTCAACAAACTGGAAGAGCACCGAGCTATCGAATTGATTCCAGCCACCGATGGTTCGGGTATATCCGGTGTCCTACTCATCGATATTCGCAGTGGTGCCTATCGATTTGTTCAAGCCAAAACCGTCTTACTCGGCACCGGTGCTGGTCCGACCATGTATAAATACCATACACCATCAGGAGATAAAACCTGCGACGGTCTGGCGATGGCGCTGCGTTACGGCCTGCCCTTACGCGACATGGAGATGGTTCAGTTTCATCCGACTGGCATTCTGGCTGGTAACAGTACACGCATGACCGGCACCATCCTCGAAGAGGGCTTACGTGGCGCCGGGGGTTATTTGCTGAATGGTGATGGCGAGCGTTTCATGAGCAATTACCATGAGGCCGCAGAACGTGCGACCCGCGACATTGTCTCACGCAGTATGTATAACGAAATCCGCGAAGGCCGTGGAACGCCGCAGGGCGGTCTTTATATCGAGATGGCACATCTTGGCCCGGACGAGGTGCGTAAGAAATTCCCAGGTATGGTTAAACGCTGCGAAGATTGCGGATTCGATCTCGCCGGCGGCCGCGTCGAAGTCGTGCCTACTGCACACTACATGATGGGCGGCATCGAAATGGATATCGATTGTTCAACCAGTTCCCCTGGCCTGTATGTCGCCGGGGAGGATGCTGGCGGTGTCCACGGAGCTAATCGATTGGGGGGCAATGGGGTTGCTAATTCAACCGTCTACGGTGGTATTGCTGGGGAGGAAATGGCGAAAGCAATTGCGGCCGGTGCAGAGCATCGCGACCCGGATAAATCAGTTATCGATGCCGGAATCAGTCGTACGGAATATCCGTTTAACCAATCTCCCGGCGACATAATGGGTTTGCGCGAGGGCTTGTGGAATGATATGTGGGACTGCGTGGGCATTGTTCGAGATGCGAATAATATTAAAAGCGGCCAACAAAAAATAGGTCAACACCGCGATAGCTTGATGAGTCTGGGATTAGTCGATGATGACCGTGAGTTTAATTTAACCTGGCACGACTGGATAAACATGGATAACCTGTTGAGCATTAGCGACGTTATCGCCGCGGCCTCGCTGGCTCGTGAAGACTCCCGCGGTGCGCATTTTCGCGAAGACTTTGCAGAAACTGGCGATTTAAATAAATCAACTTATACACAAATACGTCTTGACGGCGATAACCTCGAACAAAGAATGGTCTCTGTTGATTTTTCTATTGTCCAACCCGGTGAATCGCTAATAGACGACGAGGCCGGGGCACCAACCACGACGGTATGAACTTATTATGATTACCAATAATATAATTGAAGACGCCAGCTACGAAATTATGCGTCGCGCCGCGATAGACATCCCTGAAGATTATCTCAACGGAATCAAATCAGTCGCCAAAAAAGAAAAGGAACAACTCTCAGGCTTCGTCATCGAATCGATGATCGAAAACTACGAAGCCGCCACCGAAGATAGACGCCCGATGTGCGCCGACACCGGCTTACCGCGTTACTATATCAAGGTCGGTGATAAGGCTGTTTTCGATGGTGGATTTACTGGCATCGAGCGCGCGCTACGTTCGGCCACCGCTCGGGCAACACACGACGTACCGTTACGTCCAAATCGTGTTCACCCGCTGTGGCGCACCGAACATAACAATAACGTCGGCATTAACTCGCCTGAGGTCGAATGGAGTTTCGAGCCCGATGCCAACTGGATCGACATTACCACGGTACACAAGGGCGGGCTGTTCGGTACCGACTATCGCATGCTATTTCCGGGTGATGGCATCGATGGTATTAAACGCTTTTTACTCGACACATTAATTTCATTTGGCAAGCGCGGTCTCTGCTGTCAGCCTGCGATTGTCGGTATTGGACTCGGCGGTTCCAAGGATACCTGTATGCAACTGGGCAAGCAGGCCGCCTGTTTGCGGGTAGTTGGCGATCGAAATCCAGATCCAAAAATTGCTGAACTCGAACTCGAACTCATGGAACTCGGTAATAGCATTGGCATGGGGCCGATGGGGTTCGTCGGCTCTTCCATGGCAGTCGACCTGCACATCGAAGTTGGCTACACGCATACCGGTGGTATGCCGATTAGCGTACATACTTTTTGTCTGTCATCACGACGAGCGACAGCGAGAATTCACGCCGACGGTGGAATCGAATATAGAACCGATCCGAAGTGGTTTACGCCGTATCACCGTCGCGACACCATCGGCTGGGAGGAATAGACAAATTATGTTGAACAAAGTATCGCTCGATCTTCCCGCCAGCCCCGAGGCAATTGCAGAACTGCAAATGGGCTCAATTGTTTATCTAAATGGCATTGTCTACACCGCCCGCGAAGGCGTGTACGATCGTATTCTGAACGGCGGCGACGAGCTACCGGCAGGTCTTGCCTCATCCAGCAATGTTAATTTCCATTGTTCGCCAGCCGCAGCATTGCAGGACGACGGTAGCTTTAATATCGGCGGCGTTACCGCAACGGCAAGTTTTCGCTTTTCCAAATATCTGGCCGACTGGCTCGATTTAACCCAGACTAAAATACTCATCGGCAAAGGCGGCCTGCCGGAAAAGGATTATAAAGAGATACTGGCACCACGTAGTGTGGTTTATTTAACCACCGTCGGCTACGGCACTGGTGCGTTGTTAGGACGTGGTGTTGAGGATGTCGAAGCGGTGCACTGGCTCGATGAGTTGGGCATAGCGCAGGCGATGTGGCTGTTCCGGGTGAAAGACTTTGGCCCCTTCCTGGTCGATAGCGACCTCGAAGGCAACTCGTTGTTTGCACAACAGGGTAAGCTGGTGAACGAGAATATCGAAGCGCTCTACGATGGACTAAAGGAACCGGCGCTGCATCGCTATGGTGAAACTCGTAATCGCAAAGACGAGTTGATGTAAATGGATTTGCAGTCGATAAACCCTGAAATCGTCGATGGTGAGAATAACGCTATTATTCTTGATAGTGTTTATTCAATAAAAGGCAATGCCCTCCTCGATACAATGAACGAGCTAAAAAGCACCTACGGTGACAAGCTTCACTTACTTCCCTTGTCGGCCTGTTCGGCCGGTGGCGGGGTATTCCAGGTAGAAAAACCAGCCGATAGTATTGTTGTTGGCCTGCAGTTCACCGCGACTCCCAACCCCCCAGTTACAAATGGCAATAGCGTTGATATTACAAAAATCGCCCTCGATGAAATCATTATCGATCAACAGAAAAATCAAATTTATGCCGGTAGTGCGATTACTCTGGAACAGCTTAACCAGGCACTTGCCGAACAATTAGGTTCGCAGTTCAGGGTACTGGGAGCCGACTTAACCAGCTACACCTATGCTCAGGTAGGGGCCACGTTTATGACTGGTGGCATGGGACCACAACGTCGCTATTTTAGTGATAGCGTGCGAGAAATTGCTTTATACAATGGAGAAACTATCAAATCTATTCAGGGCACGAGCCTCAATGCTTATGCCGGTAGCTTCGGTTGGAGCGGCCTGGTCAGTGCGGTTTGTTGTGATTATTACCAACTCCCTGAGAATGAAATTGCTTTTGCGATTCCTGTTAGTAATCAACCCAGAGATTTAGCTCGCCTGTTGGCGCATTTTTCTCCACTCGCCTATTTTAGTCCTGAAAAAGAAACACTACTTACAAAAGATATAATTCTTGGTCTCGAACATATCACCGTAGCATCGATGCAGCCTTTTCTACGCTCGGGCGACAATGCCCTGATTGACCGAGCGAAAATTCTTTCCGACAACTGCCAGACAGCCGACGCCGATGGTCTTATCTTCGTCAATGGATATAGCCACCTACCAGTCGATGAATTTTTATTTACCCTGGTTGACAATGCAGAGGCGGAAGACTTCACCATTACCGGCATTAATCTTGAATTCACCGAAGTTTTCAACGACCCCAATCAAATGCGAGCGATACGCGAAGGCGTTCCCTACGCCGCGCGCACCCAATCACCCAGAGGTGAATATATTTATAAGGGACATACTGATGCCACCGTTAGAATCAATCCCAAATCGGTTGAAAAAACTGTCGCTGATTTATGGCGTGCCAACGAAATTTACGTTGATTCAGTCAATGATTATTTTTCGTCCAATGAGGAAATACGAGGTGAAATTCTGGTTTACGGTCACCTCAACCCTTTCGGGGTTGACCCGCATAATCGAATTACTTTTGCCTGTGATGACGAAGATTCATATCAGGAAGCCGAGACCCATCTCCATCAACAACGTGATATTTTTTATCGAACACTACAGGAAATTTGCGAGGCTTCCGGCTCTGAATTTATTGGTGGTGAAAAAAGTGTGGCATCCGAAATGGAAATTTTCCCAGCCTTTGGCGGGCCAGAAGGTGCCCCGTTGGCGTTGAAGAAAAAGTTTGAACAACAAATACCAGTGATCCGTTCTGCTTCGAGGTTATTTAACGGGCGAGCGCTGCCACCCTATATCTAAACCAGGGCAAACATTTGCAATCACTGGAAAGTAATATTCGAATCTATCCCTGGTTTCGTGTGGCCTCCGACGGCCTTGCCTGGATTCCGGTGTTCTTCCTGTATATGAGTCAGAGTCTACCCCTGGAACAGGTGATCCAGCTATCGGCGACTTACTACCTGTCAGTATTTTTACTCGAAGTACCCTCGGGATATTTTTCGGATCGTATGGGGCGTCGTAAAACTCTGCTATTGGCAGCGGCTTCGTTGATTTTGTCTTATAGCTGCTTTATTGTCGGCGACAATTTCTGGTGGTTTGCGGCTGGTCAGTTTTTCCTCGCAGCGGGCATTGCGATGCAGTCTGGAACCGATACCGCTCTTCACTACGACAGCCTAAAAGCCCTTGGACGCGAAACTGAATACCAGCAGCGTGAAGCCAGGGCCGAGCAACTCGGCTTAACTATGCTGGCAATTGCGACCTTTACGGGTGGCGCATTGGGTTTAATCGATTTACGCCTGGCTTATGGTTTTTCGATGATCAGCGCTATTGGCATGGCATTTCTGGTATGGCGCTTTGTCGAACCCGTGCATTCGACTGATCTGGTAGACATTCCTGAGAGTTTCATTAGCGTTGTTTTCGGCTGCTTTAAGCGACTGCGTAATCCTCTTTTGGGCTGGATATTCCTGGTGACTATCGTGCTTTATGCTATGGCGCATATTGTATTCGAATTCTATCAGCCCTATCTGACACTTTTACAACTACCCATACTCGATGCATCGTCATACGCCCCTCTATTATCTGGGATTGTTATCTCTATCTCGATGTTTGGGGGTGCCATCGGCGCAAAACTGAGTACCCAATGGCACTCGAAACTGGGGCTGGTCGGTTTAATGGCACTGGCAATGATAATTCAACTAGGCATAGTTGCCGCCATGGCTGTCGCGATTAGCCCGATTGTCGCCCTATTGATTTGTGCGCGGAACTTTCCGATGGCCGTGGTACACGCGCCGGTCAGAGCCGCCATTGCACCGCGCATTAGCCGCGAACAACGTGCTACCTATCTGTCTCTACAGGGATTATCCGAACGCCTATTTTTTGCCTTGCTATTACTCGCATTGGCATCAGGGTTAGAGAAAGGTGCATCGGTTGACGAACCAACTCTGCTCAATATTCTGACCTCGACATTTTGGTTTGGCACTGCCACTGCGGTCGCTTTGTTCTTATTTTACAGGCGGGCTCAGAACTCGCTCAAAAATGAGGCAGGCTAGCTTTATCGCTGATAAAAAGTGTCGTTGATTACCCTCAAAGGGTTATGGTTGCAGCCCACTTTTCAAGCAGTAATTGCAAGTCTTTAAGATCGAAAGGCTTGTTTAACACGTCATTAGCACCCGAAGCGAAGCAGCTTTCAATATCGTCGTGCATTGCGTTAGCCGTTATCGCAACAATGACCGAAGCATTCCCTGTTTCGATCTCCAGCGCGCGAACCCTTTTAATCAGTTCGTGGCCATCCATAATTGGCATACGAATATCAGTCAATAAAATTTGATAATCTTCCTCCTGCCACAATTTCAATGCCTCGACTCCATTTTCAGCATAGTCCGCGCTGCATTGGAGAACTTCGAGCTGGGCCGATATTAATTCTCTATTAACTGGATTATCTTCGGCAACCAGAATTTTCAACTGTGTAAGATCTGCGGTCTTTTTTATCGCAATTTCTGGATCATGGATTGAAATTTCGGCAAGCCCCCCTGCTTCGACCTGAATAATTTGAGCCCGTGGTAGTTCAACCCAAAAGGTACTTCCCTCGCCTACTTTGCTATCCACGTCGATTAGGCCATTCATTTTAATTGCTAATTGACGAGTTATAACCAATCCAATTCCGGTTCCTTCGATATCACTGGCTTCCGCCCCAAGGCGGTTAAACGGTTCAAACAAAGCATCCTTTAACTTTTCTGGTATGCCGAGGCCGGTGTCTTTAATGCCTATTCGTATTCGCTCGTCCAGTTGTTCACAAATAATACTGACATTGCCTTCTGGTCGATTGTACTTGACCGCGTTGGAGAGTAGATTTAAGAGTATTTGCTTCAGTTTTAATCTATCGGCTTCAACGAAAATCCCCTCGAATACCGTGGCATCAAGCTCGACGCTAATATTCCTCTCCCTCGCCAAATTCCCAATCCATTTAGCCGCATCTTCTATTATTTCCAATAGTGGAACCACTTCGATCAACAAATCAAATTCTCCCGATTCGACTCGGGATAAATCCAGAATATCATTCACCAACGATAACAGGTGTGAACCCGCTTCATAAATTTCGTGGGCTTTTGACTGCTGCAGTTGAGTGAGGCTTCTGTCGTATTCGAATAATTGCGAAAATCCCATGATCGCGTTGAGCGGAGTACGCAATTCATGGCTCATGCTGGATAAAAACTGACTCTTGGCCTGATTCGCATTTTCCGCTTCAGCTTTCGCTGCGATTAATGCCAGTTCATTTTGCCTACGTTCGGTTATATCCTCGTGCACCGTAATGACCCTTTCCCAGGTATCTTCGTAGCCACCAAGTACCCGTGTAATATACCGGGTCTCGAAGGGACTATCATCTATTCGTGTATCGGATTTTTCGGCAAAGTGGATATGATCCGGCCCAAGTAGCGCTATGAACTCTGATATATAGAACTCCAGCCAGCTCTCGTCCCACCAGCTTTCGACATCAAGATCGTCTTCAGAAAAATTCTTGAACGAACCCGCCCTGTGTATATCCAGCAATACCTGATTAACTCTGGTGGTGCGCATTTCCTTGGCAGCAAATTTAACCAACACCTCGTTATTTTCCAGATATGACTTCAAATCTTCGACGCCATCCGCTGTGATTTTATCGAGCACTTTCTTAACGGCGGTATAGTCCTGTTCCTGTATACCGACCGGTAGGTGCTTAAACAGGACACTGTAGCGCTGATCGCTATCCTTCAGCTCCATCAAAGCCCGATGATATTCGGTCGTGTCCTGCACAGCACCGAATGACCGAATCAGAACACCATCCTTTTGCTCTACGCCGTATTCCAGTTCCCTAACGTTTCGAACTTCACCCGAAGGCCGAATAACACGATAGTCGAAAGCATATACTTGCCCTCGATCATTCTTGTCTAAAGCGAGCTTTTCTACATGCCCCTGGTAAATTCCAAGATCTTCTGGATGGATGAATTTATAAAGGTCTTCTTCATTCTGGTAGACTTCATAAAGCGTCGATAATTCCAGCCCAAAAATTTCGGCGAAGGCCTCGGAGAGGTAAGCGGGCTTGTTCTCAACTTCATCCCATTCCCAGTACCCGAGCTTTATCGAACTGGCGAGTAACAGATTACGCTCGGCCAGGACATTGGCTTCTTTCTCCATCACCTTGATACGCTGACGCAATAAGCGGTTTTCCTCAGCCAGGTCTGGCTGCGAGGGATCAGTAAAAGTGGGGCTGAGTTTTTCGAGCGTCAAAATATCATTTATCGGAAAATGGCAATGACCTTGATTATAGCCCTATATAGGCAAAAGGCAGAATAAATCAGCGATATTCAAAACTCGGAAAAATGTTCCCGATCCTGTCCTGATCACTTAGCTCTAAGTTGTTGAAATCCTGCTCGGTTATGTTGTCATCAGAACAATATCTGGTATTACATTTCTGGACTCTGTAATGGCGTACATTAATTTGCTTTAGTTCATCAACCAGTTGATACAAATCGCTTCGACTAATTAATTTCGGGTGCAATGTTGTTCTTATTTCATAATCGACATCCGAATCAACTAGCAAGCGTGCACTATCCCATGCCCGCTCGGCCGAGTTAGAGACGCCGGTGATTGCCGAGTATCGCGATGCCGGAGCTTTAATATCGAGCCCTACCCAGTCCAGCCAGGGTAACAGTTTTTGCAGACGAGCTGGATAAACTCCTGCGCTATGCAGTCCTATCTTAAAGCCCAGATGCTTTACCTGCTGTATCGCCTCAGGCAGTCCGGTTTGCAGGGTTGGTTCTCCACCACTGAACACCACGGCATCGAGCAAGGTTTTGCGTTCGCCCAGGAAATCCAGTACCGACTCCCAGGAAACAGCGGCTACCTGCTTTCGGTCTATAAAACCTTTGTTATGACAATAGTCACAACGCCAGGGGCAACCCTGAAGAAACAAAACCGCCGCCAGCTCACCCGGATAATCGATGGTGGTAAAGGGCGTCACCCCACCAATCTGAATTAATTCAGAGGACTGTTTTTTCCTGGAAAAATTTACGCTCATCATGTTCTGACTGTTTACCGGGGTTAAACGAACTTAAGGGTCGATGGTAACCCATCACCCGCGTCCAGATTTCGCAACGAGTTCTTTCTTCATCTTTTAATTTAACGGGCGTGTTCTGATGCATGACTGATCTCCTTAGGTTTATTCAAGTTATTTATTTTTCTCGCTATCAACTCATCGTCGCAGCGCGGGCAAAATTCGTGCTCGCCGCTCAAATAGCCATGATCGGGACAGATCGAGAAAGTCGGGGTGATGGTGATATAGGGTAGTCTAAACCGACCAAGCGCGCGTTTAACCAGCTTCTTACAGGCCTCGATGCTCGATATCCGCTCGCTCATATACAAATGTAAAACGGTTCCGCCGGTATATTTTTTTTGAAGCTCATCCTGCATCTGCAGAGCTTCGAATGGGTCGTCGGTATAGCCCACAGGTAATTGCGATGAATTGGTATAGTAAGGTTTATCCGTACTACCAGCCTGTAGGATGTCGGGATAACGTTTGAGATCTTCCTTCGCAAATCGATAGGTGGTACCTTCCGCAGGAGTCGCCTCAAGATTGTACATATGGCCGGTTTCTGTCTGAAACTCGACCATGCGGTCGCGGATATGATCCAGAAACTCGATAGCCATCTGCCGTCCATCGGCGGTGGTTATATCTTCGCTGTCGGCAGAGAAATTACGAATCATTTCATTGATTCCATTCACCCCAATAGTCGAAAAGTGGTTCCTCAGGGTGCCCAGGTATCGCTGCGTGTATGGAAATAATCCGGCATCCATGTGTCGCTGAATTTCTTTTCGTTTAATCTCCAGACTGTTCCTGGCCTGGCTTAGCAATGAATCGAGTGCGGCATATAAACTCACCTGGTCGCCTTTATAGAGATAACCGAGTCGAGCGCAGTTAATGGTGACGACACCGAGTGAACCCGTCTGTTCCGCCGACCCAAACAGACCATTGCCCCGCTTCAGCAGTTCGCGCAAATCAAGCTGAAGACGACAGCACATGGAACGGATCATATTAGGTTTCAGTTCGGAGTTAATAAAATTCTGAAAGTAAGGCAGGCCATACTTGGCGGTCATTTCAAATAACAGGTCTGCATTTTTCGAATCCCAGACAAAATCCTCAGTAATATTGTAAGTCGGTATCGGAAAGGTAAACACGCGGCCTTTTTCATCACCTTCCATCATGACCTCGATATAGGCCCGATTAATCATATCCATTTCGGCCTGCAAATCGCCATAACTAAATGGCTGCTCCTCGCCCGCAATCAGCGGAATTTGATCGACCAGATCCTCGGGGCAGACCCAGTCGAAAGTCAGATTGGTAAAAGGGGTCTGAGTCCCCCAACGCGACGGCACGTTCAGGTTATATATCAACTCCTGGATTTGTTGACGTAACTGCTCGTAGCTCAAATCATCCTTACGCACATAGGGTGCCATATAAGTATCGAAGGAACTAAAAGCCTGAGCTCCAGCCCATTCATTTTGCAAGGTGCCGAGAAAATTAACAATTTGGCCGATGGCGGAAGACATATGCTTCGGCGGGCCAGCCTCTACCCGGCTGACGACACCGTTTAGGCCCTCGGCCAACAAGGTTCGTAACGACCAGCCTGCACAATAGCCTGCTAACATATCCAGGTCATGAATATGCAGGTCACCGTTTCTATGCGACTCACCTATTTCCTGCGGATAAACATGACTCAGCCAGTAATTGGCAATCATTTTTCCGGAAGTATTCAGAATCAGGCCACCCAGCGAGTAACCCTGATTGGCATTGGCGCGCACCCTCCAGTCAGACCTGTCGAGATACTCGTTAATCGATGACGACACATCCACCAGGGTTTTCTTATCTTGCCTGAGTTGCTGGTGTCGCTGTCGATAGCCAATATAGGCGCGCGCGGTCTGAATGTGATTGGCACTAATCAAGACCTGCTCGACAATATCCTGTACTGCCTCCACATCGGCAATATTATGATCGGAGAATCGGTGACTGATTACCTTGATTATCTGCTGTGTTAACAGGCTGGCTTCTGTTTCACTGAATTCCTGTGTAACCTCGCCTGCCTTAACTAACGCCCGTTGGATTCTCTTTTGATCAAATTTAACCTCAGCGCCATCACGTTTGATGAGTCGTTGAGGCAAACAATACAGATCAATAGCGTTACTATGAGTCATTTACCCGCCCTCTACATTTGGTTTCAACCACTATATGTTGTGGTTTAAAGTCAGGCAAACTACTATATAGAGTAAAAATGCCAACGAAATTGACATAAGTCAAGTTGGGGAAAACAATTTAACGGTGTGGAAATCGTCAGCACCTGACGGGTCCTCAAACAGAAACGTCGACAGTTTTATCGACCGACAACATCGCCCTGATTTCCTCTGGCACCACTTTGGCAATTAATTTCGCAGGCTGCTCAGCATCGGAATATCCCCATACTCTGACTTCCTGTCCTACGGCCACCGGATTCGGGTTTTCGCCCTGCCTGAATTCGTGAGCGACCACAAGCGAGGTATTGCCGAATTTTTCGACCCGCGAGGACAGCAGCGTCACATCTCCGAAATAAAGAGGTCTTTTGAACGCCATATTGCTGGCGACCAGCGGGCAGCCTCGGAACAGATTATCGTCATGGGTCTGGCCGATCAGGTCGAATCCGGCTGCCTGTAACAGGGCATGCGTGCCTGAATCCATCCAGATATAATAATGCGGATTAAAAATAATACCTGCGGGGTCGCAATGCGCCCATTCGACCCGAATTCTTTGGGTGGCTGTCAACATAGTCCGGAACTCTAATGTTTTTTAATAGTGTTAGTATAAGTATTTTTCACCTTAACAACGAGATAGCATCGGAGAATTCGCCGTGACACAATCCGACCGTGTCGATTACCAAACCGATCCAGCACAGTACAAACACTGGAAGCTGGAATTTAATGGCCCAGTTGCCACTTTGCTCGCTGACTTTGACGAAAATGCAGGCTTACGTCCGGGTTACAAACTCAAGCTTAATAGTTATGACCTGGGTGTCGATATCGAACTCAACGATGCCATCAACCGAATTCGATTTGAGCATCCCGAAGTACGCACAGTCGTCCTGAGTAGCCTTAAAGACAAGATATTTTGCTCTGGCGCGAATATATTCATGCTCGGTACTAGCAGCCATGCCTGGAAGGTCAACTTCTGTAAATTCACCAACGAAACCCGTAATGGACTCGAAGACTCTTCGCGCTATAGCGGATTGAAATTTATTGCAGCCGTCAATGGCACCTGTGCCGGTGGCGGATACGAACTCGCGCTGGCTTGCGACGAAATTATTCTGGTAGACGATCGATCCAGCGCAGTCAGCTTGCCCGAAGTGCCGCTGCTGGGAGTTTTACCCGGCACCGGCGGCCTGACGCGGATTACTGACAAGCGTCATGTACGCCACGACCTGGCGGATATATTCTGTACGACTACCGAGGGTGTTCGTGGTCAGAAAGCAAAGGATTGGCGACTAGTTGACGATATCGCCAAACCCAAGGTTTTCGAGCAGAAAGTCCGGGGGCGAGCAGAAGCCCTGGCCGCAAACAGTGACCGTCCTGCAGATGGCAAGGGCATCACCCTGACCTCACTGAATCGCAGTATAAAAACAGATACCTTAAGTTACAGTCACGTCACGGTAGCAATGGATCACACTGCTCGAACTGCCACTTTTATCGTCAAGGCACCAGATGGCGAACAACCTGTCGACATCGCAGCCATCGAGGCTGCGGGAGCTGACTGGTACCCGTTAACCCTGGCGCGTGAGCTGGACGACGCCATTCTATCCATGCGGACTAACGAGCCAGGCCTCGGCCTTTGGTTGATCAAGACCACTGGTGATGCAGCCGCAGTACTGAGAATGGACGCAACCCTGCACCAGCATCAGGGTCACTGGCTGGTACGCGAAACAATCGGCCATCTACGACGCACGCTAAGCCGACTCGACGTATCATCACGCAGTCTATTCGCCCTCATCGAAGAAGGCTCCTGCTTTGCAGGCAGCTTTCTGGAACTGGCGTTAGCCTGTGACCGCAGCTATCACCTTGCGTTACCGGACGATATCGAACTGGCTCCGAATATTACTGCGGGCGAGGCAAATTTTGGACTTTATCCGATGATCACTGGTGAGAGCCGACTGGCGCGCCGTTTTTACAACGAACAGGCAGCACTTGATGCCGTCCGCGGGAAAATTTTAGCCCCGCTGGATGCCGATGCTGCCATGGTCCTGGGTTTGGTCACCAGTAACCCCGATGATCTTGACTGGGACGATGAAGTCCGCATAGCGATCGAGGAGCGGGTCTCGATGTCACCGGACGCCCTCACCGGCATGGAAGCGAATCTACGATTCAATGGCACAGAAAATATGTTTACCCGAATCTTTGGACGCCTCACCGCCTGGCAAAACTGGATTTTCCAACGGCCAAACGCAGTTGGTGAGTCCGGTGCACTCAAGGTTTACGGTACCGGCGAAAAAACCAGTTTCGACTGGAAGCGAATCTAACCAGTCTCAGGAGAAAAATATGTCTTCAATCGATTACAACGAAAGAATTCCAAACAACGTTAACCTGGGTGAGGACCGTAGCCTTAAGCGCGCGCTGGAACACTGGCAACCAGGCTATCTGAACTGGTGGCAGGATATGGGGCCCGAGGGTTCGCATGACTTCGATGTCTATCTGCGCACCGCAACCAGCGTAGACCAGCAGGGCTGGGCCCAGTTCGGTTACGTCAAAATGCCCGATTATCGTTGGGGCATCTTTTTAAATCCTGCCGAGCAGGATCGAAAAATCCATTTCGGTGACCACAAGGGCGAAGATGTCTGGCAATCAATTCCCGGTGAATACCGAGCCAACCTGCGCCGGATTATCGTAACTCAGGGAGATACCGAACCCGCATCGGTAGAGCAGCAACGGCATCTGGGTTTGACTGCTCCGAGCAGGTACGACCTGCGCAACCTGTTCCAGGTGAATGTCGAAGAAGGTCGTCATTTATGGGCAATGGTTTATCTGCTACACAAATATTTTGGCCGCGATGGCCGCGAAGAAGGCGAAGCCCTGCTGGAACGACGTAGTGGCGAAGAAGACAACCCACGTATTCTGCAGGCATTTAATGAAAAAACACCCGACTGGTTGTCTTTCTTCATGTTTACTTACTTCACCGACCGCGATGGCAAATTTCAGCTTTGTGCGCTAGCCGAATCCAGCTTCGATCCGTTGGCACGCACCACGCGTTTTATGCTGACCGAAGAAGCGCATCACATGTTCGTCGGCGAGTCGGGCATATCGCGAATTATCCAGCGTACCTGCGAAATCATGAATGAATTGAAAACCGACGATCCGGCAGAACTCAGAGCAGCTGGCGTCATCGACCTGCCGACATTGCAGCGTTATATCAACTTTCATTTCAGTGTTACCGTCGATTTATTCGGTGCGGATGAATCCAGTAACGCCGCTACCTTTTATTCCACCGGTTTAAAAGGCCGTTATCGAGAAGGCAAACGTACCGACGATCATGTGCTAAAAAATGATACCTACCCTGTATTACATTTGATCAATAACAAATTGATTGAAACCCAGGTTCCGATGCTGAATGCCCTCAACGAAGTCTTGCGCGACGATTACATCAAAGACACAGTTTTAGGGGTAAAACGCTGGAATCGAATTATTGAGAAAGCAGGTATTTCGCACCAGCTTAAGGTCCCGCATAAGGCTTTTCATCGAAATATTGGAGCCCTGAGAGATGTCAATGTCAGTCCCGATGGTGACGTACTAACCGATCAACAGTGGGGTAACCATGTCAGTCAATGGTTGCCCACCGATAGTGATCGCGAATATATTGCCAGCCTGATGGGAAGAGTCGTCGAAGTTGGCAAATTCGCCAACTGGATTGCACCGCCGGCCATAGGCATTAATCGCCAGCCGGTTAACTTCGAATACGTGCGTTTTAACTAGTCATACTTAGCTACGATGGATGCAGCAGGGCCGTGTTTACCTTTAAATTTATCAACGATTCACCCATCATCGATGTCGCAAGTCACCCACATTTGCTCGACAATGCCAATGGCCCATCGTTGATTAAAGCCCCAGACTGGTTGCCCGACACGCCAGGTAAATATCTACTTTATTTTGCACATCACCATGGGCAATCGATTCGACTGGCAAGCAGTGATCGGCTAGATGGCCCGTGGGAGATTTCACCCTTTAATCCAGTCGATTTGACTAACAGTCAATTCGCTACCAGTCCCCCGCTGGAAACAGATTTACACTCAGAAGCCAAAGCGTATATAGACAAGGGCGACGACGACAGCGTCCCGCATATTGCATCCCCCGATGTCTGGGTCGATCACGAGAGTCGCCAGATCCGCCTGTACTTTCACGGACGCATGCAAAACGGCATACAACGAACCCGGCTAGCGTTATCGAATAATGGCTTAGACTTCGAGGTTCAAAATACAATACTCGGGCTTCCCTATTTTAAAATATTCCCTCATCAGGACTGGTTTTACGCTCTGGCTATGCCGGGTCAACTCTATCGCTCCCGCGACGGACTAAGCAATTTTGAGCCGGGGCCTCAAATCACCAAAGAACCAATACGTCATCATGCGTTGCTGAGACATGCAGATAGCTGGTATGTTTTCTGGACCCGTGTCGGTGATGCGCCAGAGCGTATCCTGGTTTCCCGGCTCGACACCGACCGCGACTGGCTACAGTGGAGCATGGGTGAAGCAACAGAATTGCATCGTGCGGTAAAGCACTGGGAGGGTGTAGATTTGGAACCGTGTCCTTCGGCATACGGCGCGATCATGCAAAGAGTGAATCAATTACGCGACCCCGCTATTTACGAAGAGAATGGGAATATATATCTCCTCTATTCCATCGCAGGTGAGCAGGGTATTGCTATCGGCGAGTTGGTAGTGGGCTGATAAAATATTCTCTGTTACAAGTGGTGGTCACAGGCAAGGTTAATTGACAGATTGGCATATAAATTCAACATTCGAGATGCGGCCTTTATGTTGTTATACCCTTTCGATATCGAGAGCTTATCAGGTAACCGATTTAATGTAGTCTTAGCCCTACACCATCTTCGTCCTTAAGCCTATTACGACAACTGAATTAGTTTCGTATAATCAACTTGAGTGCAGCCAGTACCCATTTTTGGTATCGAGTACCAAGGATGAAATTCTTGGCGTTGATATTAGCGTGGATACCACATTCTTTTACTTGAAAGGCAGCATACCAATCGGGGATGGTTCGAAATTATATGCAATGATTGGCCCAACGAATAGCGAAATCACATTTAGTGCCGGAGGGCTATCCATATCGGCTGACGATGATGACACAGGGATCGGATTTGGGTATGAAAAATCTATGGACTCTTCATCTTTCATGGTTGACTATATTATCTATAATAATAACGACGGTGTCGATGTGACCGCTATTAACATCGGCCTTGTTAGATACTTTTAATCTAAATTTGGACTTGTATTTAAGTATAGGAAACTCCGAACAATCGATGTTTCGAGCACACGGTTTATTTTCGATTAGGGTGAATTCAAGTCCAAAGCGACACCCATGCCAGTAAATAAAACTGTAGATAATAATATGTAGGGAATCATAAATTCAGGGCTCTTATTTCCGGCCCCTTATTTTCTTTTTTGCTGTCGATGAAATGGTGTTGCTTGACTTCGATTACAGTTGGCAATCGGCGAGTCGTTGCCGCAACTAGCTCTTTTTTCAATTGATTAATATCATTTGCAACCACGGCATTGCAACCGAATGCCTCACCGAGTCCAATAAAATCGGGGGTATAGATATCGACGCCAATTTGTGGAATATCACCTTCTTCCATAAAGCGTTTTATCTCGCCGTAGCCATTATTATTCCACACCAGGAATATGACCGGTAGTTTGGCTTCGACCGCAGCGGCCATCTCACCTATCGTAAACTGAGCGGCGCCATCACCGATCATACCAATGACGGGGGATTCAGGCATTGCCAGTTTGGCACCGATAGCCGCAGGAATTGCATAGCCTAATGTGCCAAACCCTGATGCTGAATGAAAGTAACGCCGTGGCTTTTCGGTTTCATAATGTAGCCAGGCGTAATAAATCGGCTGAGTCGAGTCCCCGGCGATAATCACGTCTGGCAGTGCTGTTTGGATTGCTTCGAAGAATTTTTCGTACCCGGTATCTCGCGTGGCCTGTAATTCATCACGTATTTTTTTTGCTCGCACCGCTCCGGTACCACCACTAGCTGGTCGATCGAAAAACCGATTCAATGCCTGTAGTGCCTGACTTGCATCACTACATATCGCTAAATCTGACCTGATATTACGGATGAGTTGACTGCTATCGATATCAATACGGATTAACTTTCCTTTTATTTCAACCCTACCTTCGAAAAAATAATCGTAGTCTGTTTCACCAAACTCCGTGCCAATCGCCAATACAACATCGGCTGCCTGTAAAGCATTTCGTACCGCAGGGCACGAACTCGAACCGCCGACAGCGAGCGGGTGGCTATAGGGCAGTACGCCCTTCGCGTTCACCGTATTGATGACAGGCGCGTCTAGTTTTTCGGCTAATTCAATCACGTCGTTCGCCGCCTTGATTGAACCGCCACCTATGGCGATCAACGGTTGCCTGGCATTTTTCAACCATTCGATACAGCTGGTGATAGCCTGCGCTGACGGCCCAGGCGCACTTGGCAGTGCAAATGGTGTGATATCTAAATGATCAGCTGACGATTGAATCACGTCGATAGGGATTTCGATATGTACCGGGCCAGGGCGTTCGCTATTAAAAACAGCGAAAGCGTGCGCAAGCACCATCGGTAGTTCATCGGCACGTAATAAAGTATGGCTAAATCGGGCGACACCGGCTACCAGATTTCTCTGAGCTGGCATCTCATGTAAATGCCCTTCGCCGAGCCCCAATTGATGAGTACGATTGACCGAAGAAATAACCAACATTGGTATTGAATCCGCCAGAGCCTGGCCCATTGCGGTAGCAATATTGGTCATACCTGGCCCGGTAATGATGAAGCAGGCGGCGACTTTTCCACTCGAACGCGCATAGCCATCCGCCATAAATCCAGCGCCCTGTTCATGTCTTGGGGTGACGTGTTTTATCGAGACTTCTTCCAGCCCGCGATACAGTTCAACCGTATGTACGCCCGGAATACCAAATATGGTATCGATCCCATAGTTTTGCAGAATTTTGACCAGCACTTCGCCGCAAGTTGCCATAATGAATATTCCCGTCTAGATCAATAATCTAGTGATTTGCCTGCAAAAATCGTTCGAGTCGATTACAGCCTTCAGTCAGCATATTTTCGGGCTGAACCAGAGAAAGTCTAATATGCCCTGTCGTACCCTCGCCGAATGCACTGCCCGGTAATACTGATAGCTTTTCGGCATCGAGCAATTTTTGCGCGAATTCCTTGTCGTCTTTATAAACGCGACTAATATCGACCATGATAAACATACCCGACTCGGGCGTCAGATATTCCAAACCAGGCATCTGCGCCAATCTCGCACAAACCAGGTCTCTTCGTTTTTGATATTGGGCACGCATTTCGCGTACATAATATTCATCATTATTCAGAGCAAAAGCTGCCGCATCCTGAATAAACTGCGGACAACCAAATAGTGACATCGCAGAGAACCGACCTAAGTGTTTAGTCAATTCGACCGGCGCCACAACCCAACCAACACGCCAACCGCTCATTGCATGTGATTTCGATAAACCATCTATTACCACTATATTGTCGAGTCGTTCCGCAGCAGTACGCAGTGAGATATGTGGCTTCTCGTAGGTAAACATTGAATAAACTTCGTCGCACACCAGCCAAATCCCTCTATCGAAGCAATAACTGGCTAGTGCTCCCAGGGTTTCTCGCGATATGATGGCGCCAGTAGGATTACCCGGCGTATTGATAAACACAACACGCGTATTCGAATTAATTGCCGCCTTAAAATCTTCTAACTGAGGCTCGAACCCGTGTTCGGACAGGGCCAAAACCGCTGATACTTTAAGATTTAATGCTTCTAGTATCGGCGTATAGCCAACGTAGAGTGGGTCAACAATAAGAATTTCTTCGCCCGGGTTTAACAGACAACTCATGACTGAATAAATAGCCGAGGTGACACCGGGGTATATCGACACTTCGTTTTCACTACAGCCCAGCGGGGAAATTCGGGATTCGTAGTCGGCAACAGCACGACGCAGATTGAGTTCACCTAAAGCGGGCGAATAATGTGTGCGTCCAACGCGCATGTGACTAACTGCATTATCGACAATCGGATCGGGTGTGCGGAAATCAGGGTCACCAATTGAAAGCAGGACAACATCTTCGCCAGCCTGCTTCATTGCCAATGCCTGTTCGTGGACTTGCCAGGCATCGCCAGAGTCCAGATTAAGCCGGGCACTCAAATCACTAAACTGATTAAACCCGCGTTGTTTCAAGTTACTCATATAAACATGAAAACATCGGGTCACCCATTAGGCAAATTGTCAATCGAAAGCACAAAAATATTCTCCTGAAGTGCAGGCTAATCAGATCTTCAAGTTAGTCAACCACCTACACCCGTTTTTTCATTTGGTCGGTATCACAAAAAATGTGCACCAGTCAC
>JAUVCH010000182.1 GCA_030595795.1 Gammaproteobacteria bacterium | reverse complement strand
ATAACATAACTATACAATACTATTTACATGAACTACCATGGTAACCAATTGGTGCTTGCGAAACAATATTTAATCATTAAAATCAAGCAGTTATAAATTTATCTCAAGCCATACAAGTATTTTTTATTTAAGATTGGTGAGTATAATGTAGAATGCTAGTTATACATTATATAACGAGACATAAATTATGGAAATAACTAAACCCCGTATCCAGTCCCTGGCTCGCGCCAGCGCAATTATTGACGTGATCGCCAGCGGCGACATGGAAGGGGTTTCGCTGGGCGACATTTGTCAGATAACGCAGTTAAACAAGACAACGGCTTTTAACCTGCTTTCCTCGCTCGTGGTGCTTCGCTTTATCGATCAGGATAAGGATTCAAAGCACTATCGCCTGGGACTGCGCAACCTGGAGCTTGGCAGACTGGTACAACACCGCCTGCACATTCCCGGAATCGCAAGGCCAATACTTTTTGAACTATGCAGAATAACCAATGAAACGGTGAGTCTTGCGCTGCCGGATCACCTTGATCTGCTGGTGATCGATAGCCTAAGTGGCTCTAAATATCTCCAGGCTACTGCCTACGCCGGGTCACGATCGCTGTATCACTGTACCGCTTTGGGCAAAGCCGTACTGGCACAGAGGAATGAAGCCATGCGACAGGCTATTTATCGCAATGTAGGCATGCCTCAGTTAACCCCTCATACCATGACTAATATCGACACCCTCGAAGCGCAACTGCCCCATATCAGGGCTCAGGGCTATGCACTGGACGCCGAAGAAAACGAAATGGGTGTGAATTGTATCGCCACGACAATACAGGATGGATTCGGTGAAGTTGCCGCTGCGATCAGTGTCACCGGGCCGTCTAATCGATGGAATGCCGACACCATCGTCAAGCATGCCGAAGATGTCATATCGGCTGCGAACAGAATTTCGAAAGCACTGGGGTATAAAAATTGAGAAACAATAACCAAAATGCCCGGAGACAGTAAATGACGGAAGAAGCACAAACCGCCGTTAACAATGAATTAAGAACCAGCAAAAGTTGGGTAGAAAAGACTCGAACCAGCTATTTAAAGCATGAATGGCTGCGTGGCTATACGCTTTTATCGCCGACTCTGCTGACAATGATCTGCCTGTTGGCGGTGCCCATTTTTGCTCTTCTCGCCTACAGCTTCTGGACACAGGAATACGTCCACATCGATAAGACCTTCTCGCTGAGTAACTACGCACAGTTTTTCGATAAATGGATTTATGGCAAATTGCTATTACGTTCGATTAAGATGTCGGCGCTGGTGACCTTGTTCACCATCATGCTGGCTTATCCGGTTGCTTACTTCCTGGCCTTTAGAGTCACCAAAAACAAAATGACCTGGCTAGTCCTGATCAACATACCATTCGTAACCAGCTACCTGCTTCGCGTCCTCGCCTGGAAAATCATGCTCGGAAACAATGGTGTCATCAACGGCTCTCTCGAAGGTATGGGTTTTATTCAGGAACCGTTAGAATTTCTTCTCTACAGCCGCTTTGCGGTGATTCTTACCCTGGCGCATGCCTGGGCGGCGTTTGCCATATTGCCGATTTACGTGTCGCTGCAAAAGATCGACCGCTCGCTTCTCGAGGCGGCAGCCGACCTCGGTGATGGGCCGATTAAACGCTTCTTCAGGATAACGCTCCCGCTTTCCATGCCCGGTGTTATTGCCGCCGCAGTGATTCAATTCATTCCCGTTGTCGGCGATTACATTACGCCGATGATGGTAGGCGGCACCCGGGGTGTGATGATCGCGCAGATCGTAGCAAATCAGTTTGGTGGCGCTCAAAACTGGCCCATGGGTGCAGCGTTGACGATTATCATCATGATTACGATTACGATAATTGTCAGTGCCTTTATATGGTTCTCGAAATTAGGGACGGTGAGTACTAAAGATATGGAGGCGAGCTCCGGGCGGCTAGAGCCGCCGCATGTCAGCAATCGTGGTTTCGACTGGTTGATACTCTATGTCGCGATTTATCTTATATTTCTTTACATACCATCGTTCATGCTGCCCATCTTTTCGTTTAACGACAGTATTAATATGGTGCTGCCATTGAAGGGGTTTACTTTTAAATGGTACGAGCAAATGGCCAGCACGCCAGGATTGATTGCAGCGCTTGGCAACAGTTTCAAGGTCGCGATTCCAGTCTCCATTGTAACGACCATTCTGGCCACTATCGCGGCCAAGGCTATCACCCGCTATCGTATGCCCGGTCGCAGCCTTGCAACCGG
Source organism: Gammaproteobacteria bacterium (assembly GCA_030595795.1). Lineage (GTDB taxonomy): Bacteria > Pseudomonadota > Gammaproteobacteria. The sequence goes on along the minus strand of JAUVCH010000182.1, from coordinate 1,688 downwards.
GTTCATTCTGTTGCCCATGGTGATGCCTGCCATCATCCTGGCCGTTGGCCTCTTCCTCCTCGTCAATGCGATCGGTATGGAGCCATCGCTATTGACCATTGGCATTTCTCACGTTGTCGTCACCGTACCGTTTGCCATGTTGGTGATTATGGCTCGACTCGATGGCTTCAGCAAAAACATCGAGGAAGCGTCGCTCGACCTGGGTATGAGTGCGTGGATGACTTTCTGGCGTGTGACTTTCCCGCTTATTCTTCCCGGGATTGTTGCAGCGATGCTGATGACTTTCACCGTGTCATTTGATGAATTCGTGCTTGCAATGTTCCTGTCCAGTAACGATGTCACCTTGCCGGTATACATATGGACCCAGGTCCGATTTCCACAGAAATTACCCAGTGTTTTAGCCCTGGGGGCTCTCATTTTCATGATCTCCGTAATCCTGATTGTGATCGCCGAATGGTTCCGCCGCATGGGCGGGAAGGCAGAGGAAATTGCTCAATGAAAAAATGAATAAAGTGCCGTGAAAGTGGGGCAGATATTTTAACCATGACATCGAATAAAGCGATTAGCCCATTTCCTCAACTGGGCGATTTACATTTAAAAACATTCACCGGGGCTTAGATTGTATGCAAGACGAGAAATACATTTCAATACAGGATGTCAGCAAGGATTTCGGCAATGTTCACGCCGTAGATCGCGTCAGTATCGATATTCCCAGAGGAGAATTCTTTTCGCTGCTGGGTCCTTCAGGCTGTGGCAAGACGACGCTACTTCGCTTGCTGGCCGGTTTTGAGTTCCCCAGCAAAGGCGAAATATACATCGATGGGCAAGCCATGTCTTCGGTTCCACCAAACCGCAGACCGGTGAATATGGTGTTTCAGAATTACGCCATATTCCCCCATCTGAACGTCAGGAAAAATATCGGATACTCTCTACAACAGGACAAACTGTCAAAGGCGGAAATCAACACCAGGGTTGGTGAAATGCTGGAAATGATTAAACTGCCGGGCTACGAAGAACGGGCCTCGCACGAACTTTCGGGTGGTGAGCGCCAGCGTATTGCCCTTGCACGCGCATTGATTCGAAAACCAAAGGTATTGCTGCTTGACGAACCCCTGGGTGCACTGGATAAGCAGCTACGCGAACAGATGCAACTGGAGCTGCGCGACCTGCAGCGTTCGGTTGGCATAACCTTTGTGTTCGTAACCCATGACCAGGAAGAAGCCCTGACCATGTCAGATCGCATCGCAGTCATGTCGAAGGGCCGTTGCCTGCAAATCGATTCACCCAATCAACTGTACGAAACACCTCGCAGCAGGGAAGTGGCCAGCTTCATCGGCAACATGAATTTCTTCGATGCCCAGATACAGGATATTTCAGACGATAGAGCCAGTATCGATGCCGGCCCCCTGGGTACGCTTGCCATTCAAACCAGGGGCCAGTCGTTTACTGCCGGTCAGAAGGCTCTGGCGGCGGTTCGTCCCGAAAAAATCAAAATCACCAATGAAAAACCAACGGATGGAATTGCCGTGGAGGGAATCATGGATACTGCAGCTTATCTGGGTGATAGAAACCACTTTTATATCCGCGTCAATGGACTCGATAAACCGGTTGCCGTGGCATCGAAAAATGTCGTCCGGGAGCAACGGCCAGGGGATACACATCAAGGCCAGGTCTGGTTGAGTTGGGTG
>JAUVCH010000056.1 GCA_030595795.1 Gammaproteobacteria bacterium | reverse complement strand
TGGCAAGTCAGCGGTCGATGACGATCCAGATTTACCCGATCCGGCTAAATTACATTAATTATTAAGTGGCTGAGGTTGAGCAATCGACCCCAGCTTTTTTATGGGCCAGTTAAATATCTCGAAAAAAATTCAGGTGATGGGCGTAGTGAATGTCACACCTGACTCCTTTTCTGATGGCGGCCAGTTCGACACTATTGAAAAAGCATTTCAGCACGCCCAGCAAATGATTGCTGACGGCGTTGATATTCTCGACATCGGGGGTGAGTCGACACGACCCGGGTCACAGGCTGCGAGTGAAGACGAAGAAATCTCAAGAACAATTCCGTTAATCCGTGCTATTCGAGAAGTGTCGGATATCTCCATCTCTATCGATACCAACAAGCTGGCAGTTATGCAACAGGCTGTGGATGCAGGTGCCAGTATAATCAATAGTATCGATGCCCTGCGCCAGGAAAATGCTCTCACAGTTGCTGCGGAACTCGATGTACCTGTATGTATGATGCATATGCAGGGCAGTCCCGGAACTATGCAAAAAGAGCCGTATTACAACGATGTAGTGTTTGAGGTTAAAGCATTCCTGCAAGAGCGTATCGATGCGGCATTGGCTGCTGGTATAGCCAGGCATAATATTATTGTTGACCCGGGTTTTGGGTTTGGCAAAAACTTACAACATAATTTGCAATTATTAAGTTCTCTGGCCGAATTGAAATCTCTTGGAGTGCCAATCTTGGTTGGCTTATCAAGAAAGCGTATGATTGGTACAATCCTCGACAAGCCCGTTGATCAGCGTCTTTACGGTAGTATCGCCACTGCGGTTATCGCGGCCATGCAGGGCGCGGATATTGTACGCGTTCATGATGTGGCTGAAACCGTCGATGCCATTGCCATGGTCAGGGCGTTGAAACAGGAACAAATATGAATGATTTCAAATTAATACAAGATAATCAGCTATGAGTCGCCAGTACTTCGGAACCGATGGTATTCGTGGCAGAGTCGGTGTGCCACCGATGACCGTCGATTTCATCATGAAGGTCGGGTGGGCTGCAGGTAAAGTATTATCGCAAGAAGGTAGGGGTAGAGTCGTGATCGGCAAAGATACCCGCATTTCAGGCTATATGTTCGAGTCGGCTCTGGAAGCGGGGCTTGCGGCGGCGGGCCTGGATGTGATCCTGTTAGGGCCTATGCCAACCCCGGCAATCGCTTATCTAACCATGGCGCAACGGGCGACGGCCGGTATCGTGATTAGTGCCTCACATAATCCTTACCATGACGATGGCGTTAAATTCTTCAATGGTAGTGGCTTTAAATTAGCCGATGAAACCGAAGTCGAAATCGAGACGATGATTGCCAGGCCGCTTACTATGGTTGAGTCGGAGTCAATCGGCAAGGCGACCCGCATGGATGACGCCAAAGGTCGATATATCGAATTTTGCAAAAGTTCGATTCCATTTAATACCACGCTAAAAGGTATGAAACTGGTTGTCGATTGCGCTCACGGCGCGACTTATCATATCGCACCTGCAGTTTTTCGTGAACTAGGTGCCGAAGTCATCGAAATCGGCACCAGCCCCGACGGCTTGAATATAAATAAAGACGTTGGTGCGCTACATCCACAGAATATGCGCTCGGAAGTGCTTGAGAATCAGGCCGATCTGGGCATCGCTTTTGATGGCGATGGCGATCGCTTAATGATGATGGATGCTAAAGGTGATGTTAAAAATGGCGACCAATTACTTTACCTGATAGCGCAGAGCAAGCTGGTCAAACGTGGGGTGAAAGGTGGTGTCGTCGGAACCTTGATGACTAACCTGGCTTTGGAGCACGCATTAGCCTCCCAGAATATTGATTTCGAGCGTGCCAAAGTCGGTGATCGTTACGTCATGGAAAAATTAGTGGATAAGGGCTGGATGCTGGGGGGTGAATCTTCCGGTCATATCATCTGTCTGGATAAAACGACTACAGGTGATGGCATTATCGCCGCTTTACAGGTGTTGGACTGGCTGGTTTCGGAAGAGACTACTCTAGCTGATGCCTGTGCGGGTATGTCGCTATATCCCCAAACCATGATTAATGTACCGCTATCTCGAAAAATCGATATGCAATCGATTCCGGCGGTAAAGGAAGCTGTTTCTGAAGTCGAGGCACAGTTGGCCGACCGAGGCCGGGTATTGCTTAGACCATCGGGTACAGAACCCTTAATCCGGGTCATGGTAGAAGGCCAGGATGGTAATGAAGTTGATAAATTGGCCAATCAACTCGCCTCCTGTGTCGCTGAACATGCGGCAGGTTAAAGAAATAGTGAATATTTCCACGCTTTATCCAAAACTCGATTGATTTATTGGCCTTAGGTGAGTAACCTTTGCCGCCTTTTAAATGACAGGTAAACCCAAATGCGTCCCACACTGATAGCCGGAAACTGGAAAATGAATGGATCGCTGCAAAGCGTCATTCAACTGGTCGAAGATATCAAGGGCGGTGATGCGGGTTCGGCTAAACTGGCGGTCTGCCCACCCGCTATATTTCTGATGAAAGTGGGCGGAATGCTCGAAGGCAGCCAGATTGCCCTGGGCTCACAGAATGTTTGCGACCAGGCCTCGGGAGCCTTTACCGGCGAAGTTTCGGGTGCCATGCTTAAAGAAGCGGGTTGTCAGTATGCGATTGTTGGACATTCTGAGAGGCGTGCCTTATACCTGGAATCGGACGCGCTAGTTGCGGCTCGATTCGCGATGGCGCAACAATCGAGACTAATACCCATACTCTGTGTCGGTGAGACTTTGCAGGAGCGCGAGGATGGTATCACCCAACAGGTTGTCGCCAGGCAGTTAGGCGCAGTGATTGAGTCGCAAGGTATCGAAGCGATAAGTAACAGTGTTATTGCTTACGAGCCGGTCTGGGCTATCGGTACTGGCAAAGTAGCCACGCCGGAGCAGGCGCAGGCAGTACATGCATATATTCGTAATTTAGTGGCCGAGCAAGATGCTGCGGTCGCCAATAAGGTTCAAATATTATACGGCGGTAGTATGAATCCAACAAACGCCGGTGAATTATTATCTCAGCCTGATATTGATGGTGGATTAATCGGTGGTGCAGCACTTAAGGCAGCCGACTTTTTAGCTATCGGACAGGCAGCTTAGGTACCCAGATGGAAAACTTAAATAGCATTTTATTAGTCACCCAGGTGATCCTTTCGATTTCTCTGATTGTATTGATTCTCATGCAACACGGCAAAGGTGCGGACGCGGGTGCCGCTTTTGGTAGCGGGGCATCGTCCACGGTATTTGGTGCGCGTGGTTCAGGTAACTTTATGACCAGGACTACTACCGTCTTAGCGGCGTTGTTTTTCGCGGTTTGCATGGCTTTAGCTTATATCGCCGTGAATCGGGCGGAATTCGGTGGTGCGGTCGAAAGTGTGACTGGCATGGAGCCTGCGACCACGCAGACCATAGATTCGGAAGGCTCGGATTTACCGCCGGTTGACGGCGCGGCAGAAACATTGTCAGGTTCAGACCTGCCACCTGCCAACTGATCGAGCATACCTATTTAATTAAGCCGATGTGGTGGAATTGGTAGACACGCTATCTTGAGGGGGTAGTGGCGAAAGCTGTGCCGGTTCGACTCCGGCCATCGGCACCATTTATTAACGAGTAACCGGTTAGGTAAACTTTACTTAATGGGAAGTATTCAAAAAAGATATGAAAAATGATCTTTCTTGACACTATATACCGGCCACAATAGACTGGCCACAGACTGAATAAAGGCAGTTCTTCAGAGGCAAAATTCGACACATGTTAGGTAACTATCTACCGATACTTATATTTATGTTGGTGACCCTGGTTATGGGCTCGGCATTTATTATTCTGGGGAAATTGCTTGGGCCTTCCCGCCCCGATGCAGAAAAGAATTCACCCTACGAATGCGGCTTCGAAGCCTTCGAAGATAGTCGCATGAAATTCGACGTGCGTTATTATCTGGTCGCCATCCTGTTTATTATTTTCGATCTGGAAATCGCATTCCTGTTTCCCTGGGCGATCGTGCTCGATCAAATCGGTACTTTCGGTTTACTGGCGATGGCGATATTCCTCGGTGTGCTGGTTATCGGCTTTATTTACGAGTGGAAGAAAGGGGCTCTGGAATGGGAATAGAAGGCGTATTCGAACAGGGTTTCATGACAACCTCTGCGGATAAACTCATTAACTGGGCACGTACTGGCTCGATGTGGCCGATGACTTTCGGTCTGGCCTGTTGTGCGGTAGAAATGATGCAGGCAGGCGCCTCGCGCTACGACCTCGACCGATTTGGTATTATTTTTCGCCCGAGTCCACGCCAGTCCGACGTGATGATTGTCGCCGGTACTCTGGTAAACAAGATGGCCCCGGCGCTACGAAAAGTCTACGATCAAATGGCTGAACCTCGATGGGTTATCTCCATGGGTTCCTGCGCCAACGGCGGCGGCTATTACCATTATTCCTATGCGGTTGTTCGTGGTTGCGACCGAGTCGTTCCCGTCGATGTTTATGTACCAGGCTGTCCACCCACGGCGGAAGCGCTGTTGTATGGGATTATACAATTGCAAAATAAAATTAAACGTACTAACACTATAGCCCGTTAATGATGACAAAGTCTCTACAGCAATTGGGCGATTCTCTGCGCGAGATATTTACTGACAAACTCATGTCAGTGGACGAAAGCTTTGGTGAAGTGACTGCCGAGGTAAACGCGGAAAACCTAATCGAAGTCGCGACCGCATTACGCGATAACGAAAATTTAGCATTCCAGCAACTCGTTGACCTGTGCGGAGTCGATTACTCACAATACGGCCAGGTCGAATGGCAAACCAATAATGCCAGTCGTTCGGGTTTCAGTCGCGGCGTCGATACCGATACCGGTGCTACCATGGGTCGGTTGCAATTTGGTGATGATCTCGAATCTGTTGCCAGCGAAGGTCGTCGTTTTGCGGCGGTATACCACCTGATTTCCTACCGACATAATCACCGCATGCGCCTTAGGGTATTTGCTGCTGATGACGATTTTCCGGTCGTACCGACGGTAACCGAAGTATGGAGAGTCGCCGACTGGTACGAGCGTGAGGCTTTTGATCTGTTTGGCATCCTGTTTTCAGGTCACCCCGATTTGCGTCGCATCTTGACAGATTACGGGTTTGTCGGTCATCCGTTTAGAAAAGACTTCCCTCTGATTGGTCATGTCGAAATGCGTTACGACCCTGAAAAGGGGCGGGTCGTGTATGAACCAGTAAGTATCGAGCCGCGTGTACTGGTACCTCGGGTTAAACGCGAAGATCATCGTTATCTCTCCGATGAGCAATCGGATGAGGCAGGGCTAGTTGAGGCAAAGAAAAATGCCTGAAATTAAGAATTACACTCTCAATTTTGGTCCGCAGCATCCGGCCGCACACGGTGTATTACGTCTGGTTCTGGAAATGGATGGCGAAGTGATCGTGCGCGCCGACCCACATATCGGCCTGTTGCATCGCGGTACTGAGAAACTCGCAGAAACCAAACCATATAACCAGACTATCGGTTATATGGACAGGCTCGATTATGTCTCGATGATGTGTAACGAGCACGGTTACGTCATGGCTATCGAGAAGCTGCTGGGTGTCGAAGTGCCCGAGAGAGCGCAATATATTCGAGTCATGTTTGACGAGATTACTCGAATTTTGAATCACCTGATGTGGATCGGCACGCACGCGCTCGATGTTGGTGCTATGACCATGTTCCTCTACGCTTTTCGTGAACGCGAAGACTTGATGGATTTGTACGAGGCGGTTTCTGGTGCGCGTATGCACGCGACTTATTATCGCCCCGGCGGTGTTGCTCGTGATCTGCCCGATTCCATGCCGCAATACCAGGAAAGCCGCTGGCGCAGTAAAAAAGAAGCAGACCGTTTGAACGAGAACCGGCAGGGTAGCCTGCTCGATTTCACCGAAGATTTCACCAACCGCTTTCCCGGTTATATCGACGAGTACGAAACCCTGTTAACCGATAACCGTATCTGGAAACAGCGCACCGTCGGCATTGGCGTAGTAACCGAAGAGCGTGCCTATCAACTTGGATTTACCGGACCGATGTTGCGCGGCTCGGGCGTCGAGTGGGACTTGCGCAAGAAACAGCCCTACGAGGTTTACGACCGCATGGATTTCGATATCCCGGTTGGTACCGAGGGCGATTGCTACGATCGCTACCTGGTGCGTATCGAAGAAATGCGCCAGTCAAACCGAATTATCAAACAATGTATCGCCTGGTTACGTGAAAACCCTGGCCTGGTGATGACCGATAATCACAAAGTCGCTCCACCGCGTCGTGAAGAAATTAAGGCCGATATGGAAGGGCTAATTCATCACTTTAAGCTATTCACCGAGGGCTATACGCTGCCAGAAGGCGAGGCATACGCTGCCATAGAACACCCCAAGGGAGAGTTTGGTGTTTATTTGGTATCGGACGGCGCCAACAAGCCTTATCGCGTTAAAGTCCGCGCACCAGGATTTGCACATTTGTCGGCGATGAACGAAATGGCAAGCGGACACATGCTGGCTGATGTGGTGGCAATCATAGGTACGCAAGACATCGTATTTGGTGAGATTGACAGATAATGGCTATCGAACAAATATCAAAAATAGATTTGCTCTCCGATCATACGCGCAGCGAGATCGATCACTGGCTGAATAAATTTCCCGAAGATAAAAAGCGCTCGGCTGTATTGGCAGCACTGAATGCGACGCAACACCAGAATCAGGGTTTTCTCACCACTGATTTAATGGATGCGGTGGCAGAATATCTGGATATGGCAGCGATACATGTTTACGAAGTGGCCTCGTTTTACTCGATGTACGAAACCAAACCTGTGGCCAGGAATAATATTGCGATCTGTACCAATATTTGCTGCATGTTGATGGGATCCGACACCATTGTCGAACACATAGAAAACAAGCTGGGCATTAAAATTGGCGAGAGTACGACGGATGGTCGAATTTTTTTAAAGTGCGAAGAAGAATGTCTCGCCGCTTGTGCAGGTGGTCCGATGATGCAGGTGAACCACGTGTATCACGAAAACCTGACCCCTGAAAAGGTCGACGAAATTCTGGATGGGTTGAAATAGTCATGGCTAACGAAGTTTGTTTTGCGACATTGCAATACGACCAGCCATGGTCGATGGAAAGCTATCTTAAGTCTGGTGGTTATCAGGCGCTGAAAAAAATTCTCAACGAAAAAATTCCACCCGAAACCGTTATCGAAGAAGTAAAGGCTTCGGGTTTACGCGGTCGTGGTGGTGCTGGTTTCCCAACGGGTTTGAAATGGAGCTTCATGCCGCGCACTGCACCAGGCCAGAAATACCTGGTTTGTAATTCGGATGAGTCCGAGCCGGGCACCTGTAAAGATCGTGACATACTGCGCTTTAACCCGCACGCGCTGGTGGAAGGAATGATGATTGGTGGGTACTCGATTGGGGCCACGGTCGGATACAACTACATGCGTGGTGAGTTTATGGATGAGCCCTTTATTCGTTTCGAAAATGCTTTAAAAGAAGCCTACGAAGCAGGTTTCCTGGGTAAAAATATCCTGGGTAGCGGCGTCGATTTTGACCTTCATGCGGCACTTGGTGCTGGCGCCTATATCTGTGGTGAAGAGACGGCCTTGCTGGAATCGCTCGAAGGTAAGAAAGGGCAGCCGCGTTATAAGCCGCCGTTTCCAGCTAATTTTGGCTTATACGGTAAGCCGACCACGATTAATAATACCGAATCACTCGCTTCGGTTCCGGCGATTATCCGTAACGGTCCTCAGTGGTTTGCCGAGTTAGGTATTCCCAATAATGGCGGCGTAAAACTGTTTTCAGTCTCCGGGCATGTGAATAAGCCGGGTAACTTTGAAATTAATATGGGCACCTCGTTTAAGGATTTGCTAGAAATGGCTGGCGGTGTCAAAGATGGGCGAAAGCTTAAAGCAGTCATCCCCGGTGGATCGTCGGTACCGGTTTTACCGGGTGATGTGATGATGGAATGCACTATGGATTATGACTCGATTACCAAAGCAGGTTCGATGCTGGGATCGGGGGCAGTAATCATAATGGATGAAACCACTGATATGGTGAAAGCACTTAAACGAATTTCGCGGTTTTATTATTCGGAATCTTGCGGGCAATGCACTCCTTGTCGCGAAGGCACCGGCTGGTTGTATCGTATGATTTGCCGAATCGTCGATGGTAAGGGTAAGCCAGAAGATATCGAGTTACTGGAAGAGGTCTCGCATAAAATCGAAGGTCGTACCATTTGTGCTTTAGGCGACGCTGCGGCGATGCCGGTATGGAGTTTCGTTAAACACTTCCGTCACGAATTTGAATACTATATCGAGCACAAACGCTCGATTGTTGATAACGCTGCCTGAGTAGAACAGGCCAGGTAGAATTGGGAAAGACACAATAATGAGCGACAGCATAACACTCACGATCAACGGACAGCAGGTAGAGGCGCAAGCCGGCCAGTTGTTGATTGATGTGGCTGATGATAACGATATTGTGGTGCCGCGATTCTGTTACCACAAAAAGCTATCAGTAGCGGCCAATTGTCGCATGTGTCTGGTCGAAATCGAGCGTTCACCCAAACCTATGCCTGCTTGTGCGACTCATGTCGCTGACGGTATGGTAGTACAGACGCGTTCTGCCACAGCGATTGCCGCGCAAAAATCCACCATGGAGTTTCTGCTGATCAATCACCCGCTCGATTGCCCAATTTGCGATCAGGGTGGCGAGTGCGAATTACAGGATGTCGCGATGGGCTTCGGCGAAGGTGTATCGAAGTACACCGAGCAAAAGCGTGTGGTGATGGACAAAAATATCGGTCCATTGATTGCGACTGATTTTACTCGTTGCATTCATTGCACACGCTGTGTTCGATTTGGTGACGAAATTGCCGGTCTGCCAGAAATGGGTGCCACTGGTCGTGGTGAGCATGTCGAAATTGGTACTTACATCGAAAAGTCTATTTCCTCAGAATTATCCGGCAATATAATCGATGTTTGCCCGGTGGGTGCGTTGACTGCAAAACCATCGCGTTATACAGCGCGTCCCTGGGAGCTTACTCAGCATCAAAGTGTGAGTGCTCACGATTGCATCGGTTCAAATACCTATGTTCATACTCGTGGTAACGACGTTATTCGGGTGGTACCGCGCGAAAACGAATCGATTAATGAGTCGTGGATTTCGGATCGTGATCGTTTTAGTTACACCGCGGTGAAAAGCGAAAACCGGCTTCTCGAGCCGATGATGCGTGTTAACGGCCAGCTCAAATCAGTTGACTGGGAGACTGCGATTCAAGCTGCTACCGATAAGCTCTCAGCCGCTGCTAATCAGGATGCCGAGAAAATAGCCATGTTGATTAGTCCTCAATCGACACTGGAAGAACATTTTCTGGCACAAAAACTGGTACGCGGACTCGGCTCGAATAATATCGATCATCGTCTGACGCAGGTTGATTTTTCTGCACAGGATAAAGATGCGATCATGCCCTGGCTTGGGCGCTCGTTGGCGTCTATAGAGTCGCTCGACGCAGGATTCGTAGTTGGCGCAAATCTACGTCTTGAGCAACCGATACTGTCGCACCGATTACGCAAGGCCGTAATCAACAACGGCGCTAGAGTGTCTTCTGTCAGCCATCTGACGGGTCAATATAACTTTTCTTTAGTCGAAGATCTGGCTGGGTCTGCAGAGCAACTGGTAAATGATCTGGCTGCGGTAGCTTCATCTTCAGCCGTGCAATCGAAAACCGAATTGTCATCCAGGCTGGGATCGTTGCTGGAGAAAAGCAAACCGGGATCGGCGCATAAGGCAATTGCTAAATCGCTAATCAACGGCGAGAGTTCCGCGATCCTTATTGGTGTTCAGTCAATAAGCAGTGCTCATTTGTCGCTAATTCAGGAGCTATGCGAAGCTATCGCTAGTTCGACTGGCTCAACGTTAGGTTATTTATCTCCCTCAGCCAATAGTGCCGGTGCCTGTCTGGCCGGTTGTCTACCGCATCGCTCCGCCGCTGGGGTTGTTGCGGGTAAAGCGGGGCAAAATACTCGTCAGATATCGCAGTCATCACATAGTGTATTGATCAACCTCGGAATTAATCCTGTTCTCGATTTTAGTGATGGCGTAGTCGCCAGTGATTTGGCTGCTAATAGCGATTTTATTATTTCAATTAACAGTTTCGCTAATGACTTTGATCAGAATAATGCTGATTTAATCCTGCCAATGGCCTGTACTGCCGAGACCTCTGGCACCTTTGTTAATGTCGAAGGTTTGTGGCAAGGTTTCAAAGGCTGTGTCAATGCAAGAGGCCAGAGTCGACCAGGCTGGAAAATTTTGAGCGCGCTGGGTCAATTGTTATTACCTGAAGAATTTGATTACAGCGATTCTGTAGTTGTTAAAGACGAAGTGAAAGCGCTGTGCCACGATGTTAGTTTAAGCAATCAAAATAGCATTCAATCTAGCAATTCGAGTTTACCGAGCAAACCTCGTTCGTTGCAGCGAGTGGGTTTTGCCGCTATTTATGCCAGCGATGAAATGGTCAGGCTTTCGACAGCCCTACAGGCGACACCGTTGATGGAGCAACAAGCTGCTGCTGTGATGAGTCGCGAGCAGGCAGAAAAGCTAAAGCTGTCCGATGCCGATCAGGTACAAATCAAACAGGGCCAGGGCACGGGCATGCGCACGGCAGTATTGCCATTGCGTCTTGATGACAATGTACCAGCCGGTTGTGTCAGTATTCCCTGCGGAATCGATGCAGTTAAGAATCTACCCGGAACCTTCGGCGAAGTCGAGCTGGAGAAAGTGTCGTGATCGACTACCTGACTTCTTTTTGGCTGTCGTTGCCTGCAGAATTACAGTTCACGGTATACACCCTAATCAAGGTAGTCATCATTCTGGTGCCATTATTTGTCGTTGTGGCTTACTACACCTACGCGGAACGTAAAGTCATTGGCTATATGCAAATGCGTAAAGGGCCGAACCGAGTTGGACCGAAAGGCTTGTTGCAACCCTTTGCCGATATGTTCAAGTTGATGTTCAAGGAAATTATTATTCCTACCAATTCGAACCGTTATTTATTTATTATCGCACCGGTCATTACCTTCGCGGCTTCAATGTCTGCCTGGGCGGTGATGCCTTTCACCGATACACTGGTATTTGCCGATATCAATGCAGGTCTGCTTTATATTCTGGCGATGACTTCGGTGGGAGTTTATGGCGTCATCATCGCTGGTTGGGCCTCGAATTCTAAATATGCATTGCTTGGTGCGATGCGCTCAGCGGCGCAGATCGTCGCTTATGAAATAGCAATGGGTTTTGCTCTGGTCGGCGTACTCATGGCGGGTGGCAGTCTTAATCTCGGCGATATCGTCGAGAGCCAGTCGGGCAGTCCCTGGAACTGGTTTGTTGTGCCTTTATTCCCCCTGTTTATGGTTTATTTGATCTCCGGTGTGGCTGAGACTAACCGAGCGCCTTTCGATGTTGCCGAAGGTGAATCAGAGATCGTTGCCGGTTTTCATGTTGAATATTCGGGTATGACTTTCGCGGTATTTTTCCTCGCCGAATACGCCAACATGATCCTGATCGCGATGTTATCGTCGCTGATGTTTTTTGGTGGCTGGTTAAGCCCAGTTCCGAGCCTGATCGGCGATAGCATCGGCTGGTTATTTTTTAAGACAGCGTTATTCATGTGGCTGTTCCTGTGGTTTCGAGCGACGTTCCCGCGCTATCGTTATGATCAGATCATGCGTCTGGGCTGGAAGGTGTTGATTCCGGTGACCATTGTCTGGCTAACTGTCGAGGGTGTCATGGTTTATTTTAAAGTCGGCCCCTGGTTTGCTTGATTATGGATGAAAAAACACATGATTGAGAAAATCCAATATTATTTGAAGAGTTTTCTCTTCCTTGAGTTACTCAAGGGCCTGGGTGTAACCGGGCGTTATTTCTTCCGAAAGAAGATAACGGTTCAGTATCCTGAAGAAAAAACACCGATTAGCCCACGTTTTAGGGGGTTACACGCATTGCGTCGTTATGCAAATGGCGAAGAACGTTGCATCGCCTGCAAATTATGCGAGGCGGTTTGTCCGGCTCTGGCGATTACGATTGAGTCCGAGCAACGCGCAGACGGTACACGACGCACCACTCGGTACGACATCGATTTATTTAAATGTATTTACTGCGGTTTTTGTGAAGAAGCCTGTCCGGTTGATTCGATTGTTGAAACCAATGTTTTCGAGTACCACTTTGAAAATCGTGGGGAAAATATTATGACCAAGGAAAAGCTACTGGAAATGGGTGATAAATACGAAGCACAACTGGCCGCTGATCGTTCGGCTGATGCGGCTTACAGGTAAGGGCTGAAATGATAGAAACCATCGTCTTTTATATTTTTGCATTCAGCACTGTGGTAACCGCAACCGCAGTGGTGACCGTGCGCAACCCGGTGCATGCTGCGCTATTCCTGGTATTGACGTTTTTTACCAGCGCGGTGATCTGGATGACGCTGGAAGCCGAGTTCCTGGCAATCAGCCTGGTACTGGTTTATGTCGGCGCGGTGATGGTGTTATTCCTGTTTGTGGTAATGATGCTCGATATTAATATCGCCCGGCTTCGTGAAGGTTTTGTGAAATATCTGCCTCTCGGCATTGCCTTCGCATTTATCATGTTATTGCTGATGCTAAACGTCGTCACTAGTGATATATTTTCTAACGAGGCCATGCTCGAACCAGCCGCTAAAGCCGCAGACTATAGTAATACCAAGGCGCTAGGCAGTGTGCTTTACACCGAATATGTTTTCGCATTCGAAATCGCAGCAGTCATACTACTGGTCGCGATTGTCGCTGCTATTTCTCTAACCATGCGTAAACGTACCCATACCAAATTCCAGAATCCGTCGGAGCAGATCAGGGTGCGCAAAGCTGATCGACTTCGAATCGTGAAAATGCCGGCTGAAGGCGAATAGACTATGACTGTAGAGCTAAGCCATTATCTGATTCTCGCCGCGATACTGTTTAGTATTAGTATCGCGGGCATTGTCATCAATCGGAAGAATATTATAATATTATTGATGTCGATCGAATTGATGCTTCTGGCAGTAAACTTGAACTTCATTGCCTTCTCGCATTATCTGAACGATCTAGCCGGACAGGTATTCGTATTTTTTATTCTCACGGTGGCCGCTGCCGAGGCGGCGATTGGCTTGGCCATCCTGGTGGTGCTGTTCCGAAATAAACAATCTATTAATGTCGAAGACATCAGCGAGATGAAGGGATGAGCATGGAATCGATATATCTCGCTATTCCGCTGGCTTCATTGGTCGGTGCCATACTCGCAGGTTTTTTTGGCAAGCAAATTGGTCGTGCAGGTGCGCATTGGGTAGCCATACTCGGTGTCGGTACCTCGTTTGCGTTGTCCTGTTTAGTTTTAAAAGATGTCGCTTTCGATGGTGCGCCGATATTTAATCAGTCGCTTTATACCTGGATGGTGAGCGATGGCATCCGTTTCGAAATTGGTTTTCTGATCGATAGCCTCACCGCGTTGATGATGGTGGTGGTTACCAGTGTCTCTTTGATGGTGCATATTTATACTATTGGTTACATGCATGATGATCCGGGCTACCAGCGTTTCTTTAGCTATATATCGTTGTTTACATTCTCGATGCTGATGCTGGTTATGTCGAACAACTTCCTGCAGTTGTTTTTCGGCTGGGAAGCGGTCGGCCTGGTATCGTATTTACTGATTGGTTTTTGGTACACCCGCGATACTGCTATCTATGCGAACCTGAAAGCATTCCTGGTGAATCGTGTGGGTGATTTCGGCTTCCTGCTGGGTATCGCCGTTATAGTCATGTATACCGGGTCACTCGATTACTACGAGGTATTCGATCGTGCCGACAGGATGGTGACTGCAACGACTCAGGTAATCCCGGGTATCGACTGGGCGGTTATTACGCTAGCCTGTATATTGTTATTCGTCGGTGCCATGGGTAAATCGGCACAAGTGCCATTACACGTCTGGCTCCCCGACTCGATGGAAGGTCCGACACCTATCTCGGCATTGATTCACGCTGCAACCATGGTTACTGCGGGTATTTTTATGGTGGCGCGGATGTCGCCGTTATTCGAGCTATCGGAAACCGCGCTATCGGTGGTCATTATTATTGGCGCCACCACGGCTTTTTTCATGGGGCTGGTCGGCATAGTGCAAAACGATATCAAACGCGTGGTTGCCTATTCGACTCTTTCGCAATTGGGTTACATGACGGTTGCACTCGGCGCTTCTGCTTATTCGGCAGCGATATTCCATTTGATGACGCATGCATTCTTTAAAGCGCTATTATTCCTTGCTGCAGGCTCGGTAATCATCGCCATGCACCACGAGCAGGATATCCGCAAGATGGGTGGTTTGAAAAAGTATATGCCGATAACCTACTGGGTTTCCCTGGCGGGCACGCTAGCGTTGATTGGCTTCCCCGGGTTTGCGGGATACTTTTCCAAAGATGCGATTATCGTTGCCACACAAAACGCGACGGTTCCGGGTGCAGGCTATGCCTACGTAATGGTTTTACTCGGCGTTTTTGTCACGGCATTTTATTCTTTCCGCATGTTCTTCCTGGTATTCCACGGTGACGAGCGAATGGACCAACACACCAAAGAGCACTTACACGAAACGGCTCCAGTGGTCACCATCCCGTTAATATTGCTGGCAATACCCTCTGTGATTATTGGTTGGTTAACCATCGAAGCCATACTCTTTGGCGACTTTTTCGATAAGGCCATCTTTACTTTGAGCGAGCACGGCTCGATGGCCGCTGTGGCTGAAATTTTTGATGGCCCGTTTAATTTTGTTAAGCATTCGGTTTTTAGTGTGCCCACCTATCTGGCCGCAGCCGGTGTCGGGGCAGCCTGGTTTATTTACCTGAAAAAGCCGTCCATCGCGGAGTGGGGCAAAGAAAAATTCAGGTTTATTTATAATTTACTCGATCAGAAATATTACTTTGATCGATTTAACGAGATTGTATTTGCAACCACCAGTCGGGGAATAGGGCATGTGTTCTGGCGACTGGGTGATGCTTTAGTGATCGATGGTCTGGTAGTTAACGGCAGTGCACGTTTTGTCGGCTGGGTTTCAGGCGTTGTTCGGCACGTACAGACCGGTTATTTGAATCATTATGCTTTCGTGATGATCACAGGTCTGATCCTGTTGCTTGGATGGGCCGTTTTAGGCTGATAATAAAGCTTAGCTAAAATTTGCTTGGCTAAAATTATAAAGGTAATTGTTAAACTATGTATGCTGATTGGCCATTGTTAAGCCTGGTAATCTGGACACCGATCATCGGTGGCATCCTGGTATTGTTTGCCGGGGATAAGGAACCATCGGGCGCACGCAAGATAGCATTGCTGGTCTCAATAGTGACCTTTCTGTTGACTATACCGCTATATACACAATTCAATACTGATACCCATCTGATTCAGTTTGTTGAACGCGAAAGCTGGATTCCCGCTTTTAATATCGAGTATTTCCTGGGAATCGACGGAATTTCGATGCCGTTGATTTTACTAACTTCGTTCATCACTGTAATCGTCGTTATTTCAGCCTGGGAAGTCATTCAATATCGGGCATCGCAATATTTTGCGGCATTCCTGATCATGGAAGGTTTCATGATAGGTACCTTCTCGGCGATGGATTCGATTCTGTTTTATATCTTCTTCGAAGCCATGTTGATACCTATGTTTCTCATTATCGGTATCTGGGGTGGTGCTAACCGAATCTATGCGACTCTGAAGTTCTTCCTCTATACCTTTATCGGCTCGGTATTGATGCTGGTGGCGCTGATCTACATGTATAACAAATCGGATGGCAGCTTTGCCATCTTCGACTTTCATTATTTGCCATTAACGCTAACCGAACAGGTATTAATATTCCTGGCCTTCCTGGTCGCTTTTGCGGTCAAGGTACCGATGTGGCCGGTACATACCTGGTTACCCGATGCGCACGTCGAAGCACCTACGGGCGGTTCGGTTATCCTGGCGGCTATCATGCTGAAAATAGGTGGTTATGGCTTCTTGCGTTTCAGCCTGCCGATTACGCCCGATGCCAGTGCTGAGCTCGACTGGTTGATTATCACCATGTCGCTAACTGCGGTGGTTTATATCGGTTTTGTGGCGTTAGTGCAGCAGGACATGAAAAAACTGATCGCCTATTCGTCGATTGCCCACATGGGATTTGTCACATTGGGCTTCTTCATCGTCTTTCGCATTATGGATGTCGATAGCACTGCGCAGGGCTCTGCGCTGGCTCTCGAAGGCGGCATGGTACAAATGGTGTCGCATGGTTTTATCTCTGGCGCCATGTTCCTCTGTGTTGGTGTTATGTACGACCGTATGCATAGTCGCCAGATCGCCGATTACGGTGGAGTAGCGAACACTATGCCGGTATTCGCTGCGTTCATGGTGTTCTTCGCCATGGCCAATGCAGGGTTACCGGGTACCTCGGGATTTGTTGGCGAATTTATGGTCATACTAGCCGCCTTCAAAGCCAGTTTCTGGATTGCATTCCTTGCTGCATTAACCTTGATTCTTGGCGCTGCTTATACCTTGTGGATGGTTAAACGCGTCATTTTCGGGGGTGTCGCAAATGATAATGTGAAAGCACTTACCGATATAAATAAGCGCGAATTTTTATTCCTGTCATTATTGGCAATAGCTGTATTGGTATTAGGCCTGTGGCCCGATCCACTGGTCAACGTCATGCATGCAACTATTAACAACCTGATTAACCACATCTCGATTTCGAAGATATAAGTAGCCATATGTCAGATTTTATTCAACCAAATCTTTTACCAGCACTCCCAGAAATGGTCATGCTTGCGATGACCTGTCTTGTCCTGGTAGTGGATTTATTCCTGCCTCAGGAAAAGCGTGGATTTACTTTATTGTTGTCGGTTTTGACATTGTTGCTGACACTGGCTGCGGTAATGTTCGTCGCCCCAGTGGATAGTGTTTCCAGTTTTGGTGATAGCTTTGTGCTTGATCAGCTTGCTGTAACGTTAAAAATCGCTGTCTGCATAATCACTATCCTGGTGTTTATCTACTCGCGTGATTATTTAATCGACCACGATATTTACAAGGGCGAATATTACGTACTTGGCTTGTTTGCCACACTCGGTATGTTGATCATGATATCGGCGCATAGCTTTTTGATGATTTATCTGGGGCTTGAGTTACTCTCTTTATCGCTATACGCCATGATCGCGTTTAATCGAAAATCTCTTATGGCTTCCGAGTCAGCGATGAAATATTTCGTCCTCGGTGCTATGGCATCCGGTTTATTGTTATATGGCATTTCAATTTTCTACGGTATTACCGGCACAATCAATATCAACGAACTATCGACGTTGGTGAGTGCGCAGGCCGATAAGAATCCGGTGGCGTTGGCTTTTGCGCTTACCTTCATCGTGGTTGGCCTTTCGTTCAAGTTAGGTGCCGTGCCATTTCACATGTGGTTACCCGATGTTTATCAGGGTTCGCCAACCTCGGTGACCCTCTTTATTGGCACCGCACCAAAAATTGCTGGCTTCGCCATGGCTATTCGATTGCTGGTGGATGGACTCTCCGATTTGCAGGTCGACTGGTCACAAATGTTTATTGTGCTCGCAGTGGCATCGATGGCAATTGGTAACATTATTGCGATCGCGCAAACCAATTTTAAGCGAATGCTGGCTTATTCAACTATATCGCACGTCGGTTTTATTTTGCTCGGCATACTCGCGGGTACGGCGAATGGTTACGCCTCGGCGATGTTTTATACGATTACCTATGCGATCACATCATCCGTCTCTTTCGGTGTGCTGCTGCTGCTCAATCGAAGGGGTTTCGAAGCGGAGAATATCAATGACCTGTCTGGCTTAAATCATACCCACCCCTGGTATGCTGCTTTGGTTGCTATCGCTATGTTTTCCATGGCTGGTGTGCCACCTACCGTCGGCTTCTACGCCAAGTTGAGCGTGTTACAGGCCGTGGTTCAGGTTGATTTGGTCTGGCTAGCCGTAGCTGCTGTGTTGTTCTCGGTAATCGGCCTGTTCTATTACCTGCGCGTCGTCAAGGTCATGTATTTTGACGAAGTGGTAGAAGACCAGGTGACTTCGATTAAACCGGCATTAGATGTCAAAATTCTATTAAGCGTCAATGGTCTAAGCCTGATCGGACTGGGTATATTTCCATCGTTGTTGATGGCTTATTGTATTCGGGCGTTTGCCTGATAGTAAATAGGGGCTAATTGCAGAGCGTGCGATACGAGGCGATTTCAGCCGATTGGTAAGGTTGAAACTCGATTTCTTTTCTGATGGTCAGTTTTGCATTCGTACAAAAAATGTCACCCAGAAAGTAAAATGTTAATCGAAAGTACGGAAATATTCTCATACCCTGAGAGGATCCTGATCAGGAGGTAAAGGAGTGAATTCGCCTCTGCTTTGATTCAATTGATCTGGACCCCACTCTTGATTAGATTCACTAAATGACTACAATGGCTAGACATTTTAATGAAACAAGTCAAAGTTGTTATGAAAGCATCAATAGTCGATCTGCGATATAAAACGAACGATATTTTAAAGGCGCTCGATAGAAATGAGAGTGTTACTATTCTCTATCATGGAAAAATTAAGGGTGTAATAAAACCGGCTAAAGAAAAATCAGAATTAAAGGTAATTGAACATCCTTTCTTCGGAATGAACCAGGAAACTAAAGAATCAGTATTAAAGGAATTAGAAAACCTAAGGAAACCTCGATATGATTTTTGATACGGATATATTGATATGGGTTCAAAGAGGAAATGAAAAGGCGGCAAAATTAATTGAGAAAGATGACAGCAGACAACTATCCATCCAAAGTTATATGGAATTGCTCCAGGGAGCAAAGAATAAAGCTCAACACAAATATGTTAAGGATTTTATTTGCCAGTTTGAGTTTTCAATTTTACCGCTAACGGAAAATATTGGGCACAGAGCGCTTATCTATGTTGAAGAGTATACTCTTTCATCAAGCATGAGATCTGGAGATGCTATAATTGCAGCTACAGCAGTTGAAAATAACATGAAGCTTGTTTCTAGCAATGCGAAGCATTTTAAGGTTGTTAAAGAGTTGCAGTTAAAGGCTTTTAAACCATAAACACATAACATAATATCCGAATATCGACTGATTAAAAACTAGTCAAAATACATCTTGTAAATTCCCCCCAACCTAGCTATTATTCTGCGCCTCTGATGCGGGGTGGAGCAGCTTGGTAGCTCGTCGGGCTCATAACCCGAAGGTCGTAGGTTCAAATCCTGCCCCCGCTACCAATTTTTTGTCTGACTATTGATGAATCAACATTCATATAGCAGTCGATAGACAGTTCAAAAGGCCCTTATGGGCCTTTTTTATTGGAGTTTTTAGGGCCGTAACGTGCGAGATTTGACGGTATTATTTGAGCCAGTCGTAGAGTCAATGGGTTACGAACTCGTTGGTGTCGAATTCACTGGTGGCATTAATCACGGTACGTTACGTGTCTATATTGATCGTGAAGACGGTGTCAGTCTCGATGACTGCGCCAGTATCAGCCATCAGATCAGTGGCATTCTGGATGTGGAAGAACCGATCCAGCAAGGTTACGATCTGGAGGTTTCTTCACCCGGTCTGGATCGTCCGCTTTTCAAACTGATCGATTTCGAGCGTTTTAGCGGTCAGTTAGCAAAGATCAAAATGTCGGTAGCTGTCGATGGCCGACGTAATTTTAAAGGTGTGTTGCAGGGGATTGCTGATTCTCGACTGATCGAGATAGAAGTTGACGGTGAGATTTATCAATTGCCCCTGGTCGACATTGGTAAAGCCAATCTGATCGCGCAGGGATAGTTGATTTGGATTGGTCGGTTAAATAACCATTAATATTGTGAGAAATAATGATGGATAATAAAGAAATTCTGTTAGTAGCTGATACGGTCTCGAATGAGAAAGGCGTAGACCGTGAAATTATCTTCGAAGCAATCGAAGCCGCTCTGGCATCCGCAACCCGAAAGAAACATCAACATGATATTGAAGTACGGGTCGATATTGATCGCAAAACCGGCGACTACGATACTTACCGACGCTGGGAAGTTTGCGAACCTGCTGAAAATGGTGGTCTGGAAGAACCTTTACGCCAGATAACGCTCGAAGCAGCACAATTAGATGAGCCTGAAATTCAGCTAGGTGACTTTGTCGAAGAACCTATCGACTCGGTAAAATTTGGCCGAATTGCGGCGCAAACCGCCAAGCAGGTGATTGTGCAGAAGGTGCGAGAAGCCGAACGTCGTAAAGTAATTGACGCCTATGCAGATCGGGAAGGGTCTCTGGTCATGGGCCAGGTCAAGCGCGTCGAACGTGGTAATGTCTTTGTTGACCTTGGTGACAATGCCGAGGGTTTTATTCCTCGCGAAGAAATGATTCCCAGAGAGTCGGTACGCCCTGGCGATCGTGTTCGAGGTTTTTTGTACAAAATCGCTGAAGAAGTTCGCGGCCCTCAATTATTCATTAGTCGTACTGCACCAGAATTTCTCATCGAACTATTCAAACTCGAAGTACCAGAAGTCGGTCAGGATTTGATCGAAATTATTTCTGCCGCGCGCGACCCTGGTATGCGAGCCAAGATAGCGGTAAAGAGTAACGATGCGCGCATGGATCCTGTTGGAGCTTGCGTCGGTATGCGTGGGTCACGCGTGCAATCGGTATCCAACGAACTCGCCGGTGAACGCGTGGATATAATCCTCTGGGATGAAAATCCAGCACAATTTGCGGTCAATGCGATGTCACCCGCAGAAGTCACGTCTATCGTTATCGATGAAGATTCCGGCTCGATGGATATCGCAGTGCCAGAAGAGAAACTATCACAGGCAATTGGGCGCGGCGGTCAAAATATCAAACTGGCCAGTCAGTTAACCGGCTGGACTTTGAATGTTATGGATGAGGCTGCAGCCGAAGAGAAGTCTGAAGGCGAGTCACGTCAACTGGTCGAGAACTTCATGAGTCAACTCGATGTTGACGAAGAAGTGGCCATTATTCTCGTACAGGAAGGTTTGACCACGATCGACGAAGTCGCTTATATCCCAGAATCGGAACTAGCTGAAATTGCAGAGTTTGATGAAGAGATTATTAAGGAGCTGCGTGGTCGAGCTCGGGACGCACTGTTGACGATGGCAATAGCCACCGAAGAAACAGCAGCAGCCGGCGAGCCGCAGGAAGATTTGTTAACAATGGAATTTATGACACCAGAATTAGCAACAACTCTGTCGCGCCAGGGCATATGTACGATGGAAGATCTGGCTGAGCAATCGACCGATGAACTGGTAGTAATCGAAGGTATCGATGAAGAGTTCGCAGCGACGCTCATTATGAAAGCGCGCGAGCCCTGGTTTGCCGAAGCAGAGAATAGTCAGTAAAGGCGACAGGGCGTAATGGCGATCAATAATATAATGTATTGGGACAGATAATCATGTCAAACGTGACAGCAAAACAACTTTCTGAAGTCATCGGTGTCGGCATCGAAAAGCTGCTGGAGCAATTGAATGCCGCCGGGGTACAGGTGTCTGGCCCAGACGATCCAATTTCAGACGAAGATAAAATGAAATTGCTGGAGTCACTGCGTACCAGCCATGGTAAGGCCGACTCGGAAGGGCCGAAAAAAATTACACTGAAGCGTAAAAGCAAAAGTGAACTTAAGGTGAGTGGCGTGTCCGGCAGGAATACCACGACCAAAACCATTAATGTTGAAGTACGAAAAAAGCGCACTTACGTTCGACGCAGCGATGTAGAAGCAGAAGAAATACGGGCACAGGAAGAAGAGGTCAATGTAGAGGCTCAGGATGAGGCTCAGGTCGAGCAGGTAGTCGTCGAACCGGTAGTGGTCGATAAGGCAGCGGAGGAAGCCGAAGCAGCGGCGAAGCAGGAGGCTGAAGTAGCTCGCTTAAAAGCCGAAGAGCAACAGGCGCTAGCTGAGCAAAAGGCTTATAAAAGGAGCATGGAAGAAGTCGAAGTCGCTAAGAAAGTTATAGAGAAGGAACAGGCCAAAGTTGCTGAAGCTATGGCAGAAGAGGCTGCGAGATTAGCCATAGAAGACGCTGCCCGTTTAGCGAATGAAGCCGCGACCGCAGCCGCAGCTGCTGCAGCCGCCAAGGAAGAGAAATCGGCCAAACCGGGTAGTAAGCGCGGTGACGATAAACACACTCGATACGGCCGTAAAGAGTTACATGTCAAAGACGGTGGAAAACAAAGCAACCGCAAGCAAAAATTCAAAAAAGGGCAGAGGCAGGTTGTTGATCGTAATAATCAGCACGGTTTTGCCATGCCAACGGCTCCTGTGGTACGTAATGTCGAGATTCCCGAGGCCATTTCTGTCGCTGACTTAGCGCTAAAAATGGCAGTGAAAGCAGGCGATGTTATCAAGGTAATGATGCAGATGGGGTCTATGGCAACCATCAATCAAATTCTTGATCAGGATACCGCAACGTTGATAGTCGAAGAAATGGGGCATACAGTTGTCGCAGCCTCGAGCAAGGAAGACTTCGAAAAAGTGCTAATCGAGAATGTCGAGCAATCTGGCATGGAAAAAGTTTCTCGCCCGCCCGTTGTTACGATCATGGGACACGTAGATCACGGTAAGACGTCCTTGCTCGACTATATCCGAAAATCGCGCGTTACTTCTGGCGAGGCTGGTGGAATTACCCAGCACATCGGTGCCTATCATGTTGAAACTGATCGAGGCATGATCACTTTTCTTGATACGCCTGGACACGCGGCCTTCTCTGCCATGCGTGCTCGTGGTGCTCAGGCGACTGACATTGTCGTTCTGGTTGTCGCCGCCGATGATGGCGTAATGCCACAAACCAAAGAAGCGATTGAACACTCGCGTGCCGCTGGTGTGCCTATCTTGATAGCAGTTAATAAGATTGACAAGGAAAACGCTGACCTCGATCGAGTGAAGAATGAACTCGCTGCACTCGAAGTGATTCCCGAGGAATGGGGTGGAGAAAACATATTTGTTAACGTTTCTGCGATTACAGGTGAAGGTGTTGATAGCTTGCTGGAATCGATTCTTCTGCAGTCAGAAATTCTTGAATTGCAGTCTGTCGCTGAGGGTAATGCCAAGGGTATTATCGTAGAAGCCACGCTTGATAAGGGACGTGGCCCAGTTGCGACAGTTCTGATTCAGTCTGGACAATTAGAGAAAGGCCAGATTCTTCTGGCGGGCACTCAGTACGGTCGTGTACGTGCCATGTACGATGAATCGTCAAACACGATTAAATCAGCTGGCCCCTCTATGCCGGTAGTTGTGCTTGGTTTATCGGGTGTGCCAAATGCCGGTGACGAAGTATTCGTTGTCGAAAATGAACGTAAAGCGCGTGAATTTGCCGAAATTCGTGAAGTTAATATCCGCGAAAACAAGCTTGCCGATCAGCAGACAGCGAAATTGCAGGGCATGTTCGATGCCATGACCGAAGGCGCAGTTTCGGAAGTTAATTTGCTGGTTAAATCGGATGTGCAGGGTAGCTCTGAAGCCATTCGTGAATCGCTCCTGAAACTTTCCACAGACGAGGTTCGTGCCAAACTGGTATCGTCCGGTGTTGGTGGTATCAACGAGTCCGATATTAATCTGGCTGCTGCTTCTAATGCGCTGGTCATCGGTTTTAATGTCCGCGCAGATGCTGCGGCCAAACGTATTTCTGGCGATTATGGCGTCGATATTCGCTACTACAGCGTAATCTACGACATCATTGATGATGTTAAATCCATTATGTCTGGCATGCTGGCACCCGAGTCGCAGGAAAAAATCATCGGCCTTGCTGAAGTTAAAGATGTGTTCCGTTCGCCGAAGTTTGGCGATGTTGCTGGTTCGATTGTGATCGAAGGCGCGGTGCGTAGGGGGCTGCCAATCCGTGTACTTCGGGAAAATGTGGTGATTTACGAAGGTGAACTCGAATCTCTACGTCGATTTAAAGATGCGGTCGAAGAGGTTCGTGTGGGTACCGAGTGTGGTATCGCGGTGAAAAATTATACCGATGTTCGACCGGGTGATCATATCGAGGTATTCGAGCGCTTCGAAGTAGCGCGCAGTCTAGCTTAAGTCGATGCCAAAAGATTACCCTCGCAGCGACAGAATTGCCTCGCAAATTCAGCGAGAACTGGCTTTACTGGTGCAAAACGCAGTCAAGGATCCGCGGTTATCTTCACCGAGTATTCTTGAGGTTGAGGTAACGCGGGATTTATCACAGGCGAAGGTTTATTTTAGCGTCCTAGATCCAGAGGACGCGCCGCAAAGCCTCAAGGCGCTAAATCACGCCAGTGGGTTTATGCAGCGTGAAATTGGCAAAGTCCTGAAATCTCGGATAACACCTCGGTTGAAATTTATTTATGACGACTCGAATATTCGCGGACGTACCTTGTCAGAACTAATCGATAGCGCGGTGGCGAAGGATTTATCACGGTCAGGCGAATAGGTGGGACGTGGCGCTCGAAAGCCGAAGGGTTTTACCGATATCGATGGTATTTTATTGCTGGATAAACCCAAAGGCCTGAGTTCCAATCAGGCGCTTCAGGAAGTTCGCTATTTATTCAAAGCCAATAAAGCTGGTCATACCGGAAGTCTTGATCCACTGGCAACCGGCATGCTGCCAATTTGTTTTGGAGAAGCGACCAAATTCTCGGGCTACCTGCTAGATGCCAGCAAATCTTACCGTGCCAGTTGCCAATTGGGTCAAACGACAAGTACCGGCGACGCCGAAGGTGATGTGACCTCGGAAACACCAGTCGATGTCAGCAAGGAAAAATTAAATCGGATATTGGCACAATTCCTTGGTTCGATTGAACAGGTGCCACCGATGCATTCGGCGATAAAAGTAAATGGACAAAGGTTGTACAAGATTGCTCGACGCGGCATAGAGGTTGAACGCAGTGCCAGAATTGTAGAAATTCATGATTTGAAGCTGGTTGAGTTTGAGCACGATAAGCTGGTGCTTGATGTGCGTTGTTCCAAAGGCACATACATCAGAACCCTGGCAGAAGACATCGGTAATGCACTGGGTTGTGGCGCCTATCTGACCGATTTGCAAAGAACGGGCGTTCATCCTTTTGACCAACACCGGTGTTACACGCTGGACGAGCTAAAATCGTTATCGGAGGTTTCAGCCGATAAGTTGTCGGAATGTCTTTTACCGGTCAAATCAGCTTTAAGTGATTTTGATGATCTTATTGTTGACCAGAATTCGACTGCATTATTGAAACAGGGAAGGGTGATTCAAGGTGATTTCTCGGTTGGTCAGGGACTATTGAATCTGGTTTCTGAAAACGGCCAGTTTATAGGCCTCGGAGAAGCCAGCGCAGATGGTCAAATTACACCAAAAAGGCTAATGAATACAGCAAGATAGCCGTTCTTTCCGACCCGTCTGGTAATAACGGTGATAATAACCATGAAAGTCCTTGTTACTCCCTGCTCAGATGGGTAGAATACCTGCCTTTTTCGGGCCTACAGAGGTTTTATTTCATGTCGATGTCAGCTGACCAGAAGCAAACCATCATCGTTGACCACCAGCAAAGTGAAGGTGATACTGGTTCACCAGAAGTGCAGGTAGCATTATTAAGCCATCAAATTAATCATTTGACTGAGCATTTCAAAAAACATATTCACGACCATCATTCACGTCGCGGTTTACTTAAAATGGTTAACCAGCGTCGTAACTTACTGGATTATCTTAAATCCAAAAATCAGCAACGATATAAAGACCTGATCGGAAAACTAGGCCTGCGTCGATAACAGCGAGAGAAAGTGTGAATCTAATTAAAAAGACATTTCAGTACGGCGAGCACCAGGTTACGCTGGAAACCGGAGAGATAGCACGCCAGGCGAGTGGTGCTGTTATCGTCAGTATGGCAGATACCGTTGTCATGGTGACTGTGGTAGGTAGGAAGGATGCAGATCCGAGCCGTGATTTTTTCCCGCTCACTGTTGACTACATGGAAAAAACATACGCCGCCGGTAGAATACCCGGTGGCTTTTTTAAGCGTGAAGGACGCCCTAGTGAAAAGGAAACGCTCACCTGTCGCTTAATCGACCGTCCAATTCGTCCGTTATTCCCGAAAGGCTTTCTGAATGAAGTTCAGGTTGTTGCCACCGTTGTTTCTATGAACAACGAAGTAGACCCCGACATTCCTGCACTACTCGGTGCATCAGCAGCGATCTCAATTTCAGGCATGCCATTTGCGGGCCCAATTGGTGCCGTCCGAGTCGGTTATCTAGACGGTGAATATATTCTTAACCCGAGCATGAGCCAAACTGCCGAGTCTGATCTCGACCTGGTAGTCGCCGGCACAGAAAATGCCGTGTTGATGGTCGAATCTGAAGCGAATTGCCTTTCCGAAGAAGTGATGCTGGGTTCTGTCGTATTTGGACACGAACAAATGCAGATTGCGATTAAATCGATTAATGAATTCGCTGCCGAAGTTGGTACTACACCCTGGGAATGGGAAGCCCCCACTTCTGATGCTGGCCTTTTAGAAAATATCAGTAATCAGTTTAGCGCCGACATCACACAGGCATACTCGATTGCCGACAAGATGGAACGCCAGAACCGAAATAGTGAAGTTCGTGCTGCCGCTGTCGAAGCGCTAGTTAGCGATACCGAAGGTTCGCCGAGTGCATCCGACGTGCGCGAATTAGTCGGTAAACTTGAAAAGAAAATCGTTCGTGATCGTATTATCGATGGCGAACCTCGTATCGATGGACGTGATACCAAAACCGTTCGTCCGATTACCGTACGTACCAGTGTGTTACCCAGAACCCACGGTTCAGTGGTATTCACCCGCGGTGAAACTCAGGCACTGGTCGTCGTCACATTGGGTACCGGCCGTGATGCGCAAATCATCGATGCACTCGAAGGTTCGCGTAAAGAAAATTTTATGATGCATTACAACTTCCCACCCTCAAGTGTGGGTGAGACGGGTCGTGTCGGTACTCCCAAGCGGCGCGAAATCGGCCACGGTCGTCTTGCTAAGCGCGGCGTTCAGGCTGTTATGCCATCGCTAGATGACTTCCCTTATGTTATCCGTATCGTTTCTGAAATTACTGAATCGAATGGCTCATCATCGATGGCCAGCGTTTGTGGTGCGAGTCTGGCATTAATGGATGCTGGTGTACCGCTGAAAGCACCGGTTGCTGGTATCGCCATGGGCTTGATCAAAGAAGGTGATAATTTCGCCGTATTATCCGATATTCTCGGTGACGAGGATCATCTTGGTGATATGGACTTCAAAGTGGCGGGTACTACTGAAGGTATCACCGCGCTGCAAATGGATATCAAGATCGACGGTATTACAACTGAGATCATGAGCCAGGCTCTCGTTCAAGCCAAAGACGGTAGATTATTTATCCTAGGAGAAATGGCCAAGGAAATTAACGAAAGCCGTGAAGAGATGTCTGAGTACGCCCCGCGTCTGATTACCTTTAAGATTAATCCCGAGAAGATTCGCGATGTTATCGGTAAAGGCGGCGCGACAATTCGAGGTATTACCGAAGAGACTGGCGCCACCATCGAAATTGATGACGACGGCATGGTTAAAATCGCATCGGTAGAAAAAGCCGCGGGCGACGAAGCTCGCCGAAGAGTTGAAATGGTTACCGCCGATGTTGAAGTTGGCACCATCTACGAAGGAAAAGTTGCCAAGATCATGGACTTCGGTGCATTCGTTAATATTCTTCCCGGTAAAGATGGCTTGGTACATATCTCTCAGATCTCCGATGAGCGAGTCGAAAACGTCAGCGACAAGCTTACTGAAGGCGATGTGATTAAGGTTAAGGTACTCGAAGTCGATCGTCAGGGACGGATTCGTTTGAGTATGAAGGCTGTTACTGAAGAAGCCGAGGCTAGTTAATAGAGCTAAGCTTCGACAAAATAGTAAAAAAGGGAACCCCGGTTCCCTTTTTTATGTCCGTCGACTTAGTTAGAGTCTCCTCAATAAGTCTAAATGATTGAAATATAAGGAATTAACTGCCACTGTGCGGTATAATGATGCACAGAAAGTAGCCCAAATATCACCAAAGGCGTGCACCATGATTCGCTCCCACAGTCACAATCAAC
>JAUVCH010000041.1 GCA_030595795.1 Gammaproteobacteria bacterium | reverse complement strand
TGAAAGTTAGTAGATCAGGGTCACCAGGACCTGCACCAACCAGGTTAACTTCTCCCTCATAATCAGGCATCGATTTTGACTCGGATATGAGTTTTTCGAGGAGTTCCCGCGCGTCATCCATTCGCCCGGAAAAAACATTTTCAGCGACCGGGCCTTCGAGTATCGACTCCCAGAAACGCCGCCTATCTTCCACACTCGGCAAGAATTTTTTCACCGGGTCACGATAGCTCCCGGCTAGCTTAGCCAAATCACCATATGCGGCCGGAATAGAGCTTTCCAGTTTCGTACGGAGCTGTCTGGCCAGTACCGGGGACGCGCCACCAGTTGAAATGGCTATCTGCAGTGGACTTCTATCGATCATCGAAGGCGTAATAAAACTGCATAACTCTGGGCTATCTACAACGTTGACAGGGATGTGTTTGCTTTTAGCCAGAATAGATATTCGCGAATTAAGTTCGCTGTTATCAGTAGCGGCGATCACGAGATCTATGTTCTTCAGATCAGAGTCCTTAAATTCTCGAATCTCGCAGTCGAAGCCATGCTCACCGCACAAATGATTAACAGCATCACTCACTTCGCTGGCAACCACTTTTATAGCTGCACCAGCCTTCAACAATAACTCGATTTTTCGTGCAGCGACACTACCGCCTCCAACCACCAAACAAGGTTGATTTTTAATATCTAGAAATGCAGGGAAATAGTTCATGATGTCTAAGGGCTTTAAAAGCCGGCCTTTGAATACCAGTGTTTGGCGAGCTCCGGATCTTTTTCAACGCCGTTGCCCTGCTCGTACATCATGGCTAATGTCGTTTGAGATCCGGCCAGCCCCTGATTTGCCGCAAGAGTAAACCAGTGTGCCGCTTTCTCCATATCCTTGCTGACGCAGTCTCCTTCCATAAACATAAAACCGAGCCCGTGTTGTGCAACAGCATGGCCCTGCTCAGCAGCAACTTTCATCCACTTATAGGCCTGAAATTCATTACGTACCATGCCTAATCCATTTTGTAGCATGATAGACACCCTGTGTTGGGCATCCGCATCACCCTGCTCAGCAAAAGGGAGTAGGAAGTGCATGGCACTAACGAAGTTCTTGGCTTCAAATGCTGACATGCCGCTATTGAAATTGACATCTGCTTCCGTCGTCATAAGTATTCAAAATTTGTTATGTAATCGTGTAATATTAGCATTCTCTGATGCTCGTAAAATACCCCAGATGAGAGTTATATTACCGCTGGATAGCAATTTCTCCCAAGAGAGATATTCATAGTGGCAGACCGACACCGTAAAATTTAATCATTACTAACGAGGAATTAACAATGGATCAAGCTTATCGAGATGCAACTACCGAAATGGAAAAGCTAGGTGTCAGCGACGAGTACATTATTGGCTGGCAAGGCGGTTATCTAGGTCACCCAGAACGAGAAGAGCAATTAACTAACGAGGCTTACGAAGCAGGCCGAGCCGATGGACAGGAAAAATCTGTTGAAAACATTAGCAATTGGGTTAGTTAAACGCCAAAACCACTTTGGTCAGGTATTAATGTAAAAGCCCACTTAACAAGTGGGCTTTTCTATAAATCACTACTGGTTCTTTTCACGATAGTTTTCGATCGCAGCGGCTATAGCATCTTCTGCCAGCACCGAACAATGAATTTTTACCGGTGGTAAGGCTAATTCTTCAGCGATA
This sequence comes from Gammaproteobacteria bacterium, assembly GCA_030595795.1. GTDB lineage: Bacteria > Pseudomonadota > Gammaproteobacteria. The sequence continues at coordinate 32,615 of JAUVCH010000041.1, read as the reverse complement.
TGCGTATTTTTGATCTGTGCCGCTTCATCCAGACTCTTACCTTTAACCCACTCGGTTACCAGCGAGCTGGAAGCGATAGCTGAACCGCAACCATAAGTCTTAAATTTGGCATCTTCAATAATGCCGTCTTCACCGACCTTGATTTGCAATTTCATGACATCACCACAGGCTGGCGCACCAACCATGCCAGTACCTACTCTCTGGTCGTCTTCGATAACTCCGACATTGCGCGGGTTCTCGTAATGATCCAGAACTTTTTCACTATAAGCCATAACTAATACCTTTTTTCGATAGCGCGTTAGTGCGCTACCCATTCAACAGAATTCAAATCTATGCCATCTTTGTACATATCCCAAAGCGGCGACAGGGCGCGTAATTTTTCAACTGCGGATCGAACCACGTTTACGGTGTATTCGATTTCTTCCAGGGTTGTGAATCGTCCGATGGTGAATCGAATCGAACTGTGAGCTAGCTCATCGTTGCGGCCTAAAGCACGTAAAACGTAGGACGGCTCGAGGCTCGCCGAGGTACAGGCGGAACCCGAAGATACAGCGAGATCACGCAGCGCCATAATGAGTGATTCACCTTCGACGAAATTGAAACTGATATTCAGATTTCCAGCTATTCGCTGTTCAAAATCCCCGTTGACATAGACTTCTTCCATGTCTTTCAGTCCGTCGTATAGACGATCGCGTAACATGCGAATACGTTCACCTTCAGTCGCCATTTCTTCCTTTACGACGCGAAATGCCTCACCCATGCCGACAATTTGATGCGTCGCCAGGGTACCCGAACGCAAACCTCTTTCATGGCCGCCACCGTGCATTTGCGCTTCCAGACGTATACGTGGCTTTCGACGAACGTAGAGGGCACCGATGCCTTTTGGTCCATAAACCTTGTGCGCCGAAAATGACATTAAATCGACCTTTAAAGCTTCCATATCGATACCAACTTTGCCAGCGGACTGGGCTGCATCGACGTGGAATATAATTTTATTTTCTCGTGCGAATTCACCGATTGCAGCGATATCCTGGATGACACCGATTTCGTTATTCACATGCATGATCGAAATAAGAATAGTCTCGCTGGTAACAGCTGCTTTCAGTTTATCCAGATCAACCAGGCCATTTTCTTCGGGATCGAGATAAGTGACTTCAAATCCTTCGCGCTCTAACTGTCGACAGGTATCGAGGACAGCCTTGTGCTCAGTTTTAATGGTAATAATGTGGTTACCTTTCTTTCGGTAAAAATGAGCAGCGCCTTTAATCGCCAGGTTATCTGATTCGGTGGCACCGCTAGTCCAGATGATTTCGCGTGGATCAGCGTTGATAAGGTCAGCAACCTGTTGCCGTGCCAGGTCAACGGCTTCTTCAGCCTTCCATCCAAATTCATGGCTACGCGAAGCTGGGTTACCAAACTCTCCTTCAATAGTCAGGTATTCCGCCATCTTTTTGGCGACACGCGCATCAATCGGCGTAGTAGCACTGTAGTCAAGATAGATTGGTAATTTCAATTCACTCACTTTCTTCTCCAATTAGGCTGCGGCATCTGAACGATTAAGAAAACGTCCGTACTGCGCATCCTGTTTAATCACTAATTCATTAATATCGGGTCGATTGACATATTGATCAAGCTTAATCCCACTAAGAAAATCGTATAATTTACAAGACAGGTCATGCCATAGATGATGCGTTAGACATTTCTCACCTTTCGAACAATTACCCTTACCGCCACAGGATGTCATATCGAGCTTTTCATCGACCGATTGAATAATTTGTGCAATCGATATATCACTCGCTGACCTGGCTAATCGATATCCACCGCCCGGTCCTCGAACACCTTCAACCAGGCCATGTTTACGTAGTTTGGAAAACAATTGTTCCAGATATGACAGCGATATACCCTGACATTGAGATATATCGGCTAATGTCACCGGACCACGCTTATCATGTAATGCAATATCCATCATTGCGGTAACTGCATAACGACCTTTGGTAGATAATCGCATAGATTAACCTTAATTCCTGACCATTTCAGTCAGGAATTTAATCTAAGCGTAGGAGAAGGTCAAGACGTATTTGTTTATCAGCTTATAGCTTTGTTGTATTTAGTAATAAATACAACGACTTAGAAGGTTATTTGGATTCGGAAAACTGTTTTTTATAAAGTCGCATGGGCTGGAAATAATGCCCCTGGTGCAGGCAATATCCTAACCATTTGTAGAGGAATCGGTTCATCGTCCATTTGTGCTGGATTTCATCGTTAATATCCATAAAGCCTCGAGTACGCGAATGGAACTGTTGCACTTCGACGACCTGAGCATCGTGGTATATCTTTAAATGGAGGTCTGGCTCACAGATATAGTCGCCTGGTTTTCCGAATCGATAAGTCATTCTCAGCATGGTGGTATATTTACATCGTTCGTTAACCGTGAGGTACAAATCGTGGTGATGAGGTACCGTCGAGACCATCTCATCAGCTACTTCGAGATCAGGGGCGATCTTTCGCAGACGAAGATAATTATATTCGTATAAATCCATTAACCCGGCAAAACTACGAGGTGCCGGAGCCTGAACAATTCGAGCTTTATCGACTTTAACTTGCATTAATACCCTGGTTTAACCGCATTAACTGATACCGGCAATCGAGATAATCATTCCTGGATCGAAAACGATCCGCTAATAAAATAATGTTTTTTCGATACCCCTTATCGCTCAACTTAATGATGATTGAGCTACGACTAGTATAGACGTTAAAAGATTTAAATTGGTGGCCAATTTCAAATTCGATAAAGCCTTCGATGGAATTAACAGTCAGCCTTTCTGGCATCGCCTTATTTGCCTGCATAAAGATTTTAATGTCCAGGTAAAGCCATAACATCAGCAGCAAAGACAGTAGTACCGTGAACCACTCCAGTTTAAAGTAAAGTAACAAGCAAACAGTTGCAAAACCATATAAACAAATAGTAATGACTAAAAAAGTAAAGGAAGGTTTGATTAAATACTGCTTCATGGCTAACGGTTGCTAACCAGGTTTCTCAAGGTACTGATCAGGCTGGCAACATTGGCATCATCCGTCGAATCCTGCCCAACCAGAAGGGCAAAAAGATCGGGATCCTGCATTTCTAACAAATATTTAAAGCTTTGCTGATCAGTCTCAACGGCATCGCAATAATAGTTATCCAGGTATCCGGTCATCACCACGTCCAGCTCTTTCATGCCTCGACGACATAACCAACGCAGGCGAGAAATCTCGGACATTACACTTTGCGCTGAACCAGCAGTTTCTTGGTTTCTGCGATTGCCTTAGCCGGGTTCAGGCCTTTCGGGCACACCTTGGCGCAGTTCATGATGGTGTGACAACGATAGAGTTTAAATGGGTCTTCGAGGTCGTCAAGCCGATCGCCAGTGGCTTCGTCGCGAGTATCGACGATCCAACGGTAGGCGTTTAATAATGCCGCAGGGCCAAGGTAACGATCACTATTCCACCAATAGCTAGGACAACTGGTAGAACAACAGGCGCAGAGAATACATTCGTACAGCCCATCGAGTTTTTCACGATCTTCTTTAGATTGCAGGCGCTCGCGATCAGGTGGTGTTGCCGTATCGGTTTTCATCCAGGGTTCTACAGAGGCATATTGCGCGTAGAAATTGGTCAGGTCGGATACCAGATCTTTTACCACCGGTTGGTGCGGTAAAGGATAAACTTTGACATCGCCTTTGATATCGGAAATAGCCATGGTACAGGCAAGCGTATTGGCACCATCGATATTCATCGAACAAGAGCCGCATATACCCTCGCGACAGGAACGCCTTAGCGACAGACTTGAATCCATCTGATCTTTAATCTTTAACAAGCCATCGAGCACCATTGGTCCACAGGTATCCATATCGACTTCGTAGGTGTCGGTATAGGGGTTTTCACCGGTGCTCGGATCATAACGGTAAACGATAAATCGTTTGATATTCTTCACGCCGTCACTGGCCTTAAAGTCCGTGCCTTTTTTGACGACTGAATTCGCTGGTAGTGAAAACTCGGCCATGAATTAATCCTCTTAAAAAATTAGTAAACGCGTTTTTTCGGTGGAATCACTTCGGCTTCATCGGTGAGGGTGTACATATGCACCGGTCGATAGTCGAATTTAACCTGCCCGGCTTCATCCACCCAGGCTAGCGTGTGTTTCATCCAGTCTTTATCGTCGCGTTCGCTATAGTCTTCGCGAGCATGGCCACCTCGGCTCTCGGGTCGATTCAAAGCGCCCTGAACGATGGCCTGAGCCTGTAGTAATAGATTCTCCAGCTCCAAAGTCTCGACCAGGTCGGTGTTCCAGATCAGGCCACGGTCGGTAATGCCGACATCTTTGAAACTGTCGAATATCTCATTCATACGCTCGACGCCTTCCTGCATCGATTCGCCTGTTCGAAAAACGGCGGCGTGTTTTTGCATCGTACGCTGCATGTTATCGCGAATCTGTGCGGTCGGGGTTCCACCAGAGGCATTCCGAATACTGTCGAAATGTTCCATCAGATCAGCGATGCTTCCATCGTCAAGAGGTTTGTGCGGTGTACCCGGTTTAATGGTCTCAGACGCTCGTATAGCCGCAGCACGTCCAAAAACGACAATGTCTAGTAAAGAGTTCGATCCCAGTCGGTTCGCACCGTGTACCGAGACACAGGCGGCTTCACCAATAGCCATCAACCCGGGGACGACCGAATCTGGGTCGCCATCTTTACTGGTGACAACTTCACCGTGATAATTAGTCGGAATACCGCCCATGTTGTAATGTACAGTTGGGATAACCGGGATTGGTTCTTTGGTGACATCGACACCGGCGAATATTTCGGCCGATTCCGAGATTCCGGGTAAGCGCTCGTCGATGACCTCAGGCCCCAGGTGTTCCAGGTGAAGGTAGATATGATCTTTTTCGGGGCCGACTCCTCTGCCCTCATTAATTTCTATGGTCATCGAACGACTGACAACATCTCTCGAAGCCAGGTCTTTTGCATTCGGCGCGTAACGCTCCATGAACCGTTCGCCATCAGAGTTGGTCAGATAACCACCTTCACCGCGCACGCCTTCGGTAATCAATACGCCAGCACCGTAAATCCCGGTGGGGTGAAACTGGACGAATTCCATATCCTGTAAAGGCAGGCCTGCCCGAATCACCATCGCGTTACCGTCACCAGTACAGGTATGCGCCGAAGTCGCCGAGAAATAAGCCCGACCACAACCGCCTGTCGCCAACACTACTGTATGAGCACGAAAACGGTGGATTTCGCCAGTGGCCAGATCCCAGGCCATGACGCCGCGGCAGACGCCATCGTCCATAATCAGGTCGGTGGCGAAGTATTCGATATAAAATTCTGCTTTGTGCTTTAGCGACTGTTGGTAAAGCGTATGTAAAATAGCGTGTCCGGTTCTATCTGCCGCAGCACAGGTACGTTGGGCTGTACCCTCACCAAAATTGGTAGTCATGCCACCGAATGGGCGTTGATAAATTTTACCTTCATCGGTACGCGAGAAAGGCACGCCATAATGTTCGAGTTCTATAACCGCAGGAACCGCCTCGCGACACATATATTCTATGGCGTCCTGATCACCCAGCCAGTCGGAACCTTTGACCGTATCGTACATATGCCAGCGCCAGTTATCCGGCCCCATATTACCCAGCGAAGCACTCATGCCACCCTGAGCAGCAACGGTGTGACTACGTGTCGGGAATACTTTGGTGATACAGGCAGTGGAGAGTCCAGCAGCAGCCATTCCCAGGGTTGCACGTAAGCCCGCGCCACCCGCACCGACAATAACGACGTCGTAGCTGTGATCAATAATTTTATAATCCGCGGTCATTTTTACTAAGCCCCTAATAAGATCTTTAATACGGCGACGATACCGATTAACGCAAATACAAGACAGGCGAAGCCACTCAATATGATCGCCACTGTACGTTTAGCATGCGATGAGACATAGTCTTCCAGCACTATCTGTAAACCCAGTTGGGCGTGATAAAAAACCATTATAATCAAAAGGATGAGGCCAACCGCTACAGCTGGGTGCTGGATAAAGCCGGTCAAGGTTTCGTAATCGGATGGTAATGAAGCGAGTCCAAAACCAAACCATAGAACCAGCGGGATTAATGCTAAAGCAGTCAGGCGCTGATGCCAAAAATGGGACGTGCCGTCTTTCGCCGACCCTAATCCTTTAACCCGGGATAGCGGGGTTCGTAAATCACTCATAACCTATTCAATCCCCATTGCGATTAGCCAGGTCGCTACCGTCAAAATAATCGATACTACAATGACCAGTTTTGCAGTTTTATCGACCGTCTCTAGCTCAAAACCCATTCCGACATCCCAAAACAGGTGGCGTATGCCATTACAAAAATGGAAATATAGAGAATAAGTTATCCCCAGGAGAAATAGTTGTCCGATCCAGCTTTGAAGTAATGGCTGTACCTGGGCGTAAGCCTCCGGGCCCTCGGCTAGCGCTACCAGTAGCCAGATTAATAACAGGGAACCGATCGCCAGAAAAACACCCGTTGCCCGATGAGTAACCGAGAGTAAAGCCGTGAGCGGTAATCGATATATTTGTAAATGCGGTGATGTTGGATGACTAGAACTGGTCTTCATAATAATTTTTCCGATTCGCTCAATGAATGGTAACTATTCATTAAATGGCTAGAAATCATGTTTAGAAATCGATGCAGCGGCCCTTCTTCTCCCAGTCACCGTAGCGGGTTGGCTCTTTACCCTTTGGGCCACCATACTCAGCCGGTTTTGGCTGATCTTTCTGGTTGCTACGCGCTTCAGAGTCAAGCTCTGGCGGTTGGTCGCCTTTATTCTGTTCGGACATTTAGAGTCTTGATTTCTCTGTGTTTCAGGTTTTTATCTGTTGGAATACTAGCACAATAATTGCGCCACTTTGCGCCTAATAGACTCAAAGAATACTAGAATATAAAATTTCTATAGGGTTTATTGGTTTTTTATTAGTGTAGATCTATTAGCGTAGATCACCAAGGCCAACAAACCTATAGTTCGCCCAATAATGCCGGGATTAATTCGTTATAGGGCACATAGCCATTAAATTTAGTACCGGACGCCGAAAATAACGAAGGTGTCCCCGTTATTCCCAATTTTCTTCCTATCTGGAAACCTTTATCAACGATACTGGCCCGTTCACAACTCGCTTCGACTAACTCGCCATCGCTGACGCCTTTGGCGATATGCATCGCCTGCAACGGATCAGCGGCACACCAGACGCTTTTTAAATCCTGGTAGCCAGGCCCACGATTACCACCGCGAGGGAAAGGTAAATAACGTACGCTAATCCCTGCGTCTTGCAGGTGGTCGATTTCTTTGTGTAGTTTTCGGCAATAACCACAGGAAGTGTCGGTAAAGACATTTAGATGGGTCTTCTCAACACCGTTAGCTGGGTAAACCACATATTCTGAATCGGGTACCTGATCCAGTGTCTCTTTTACAATGTCTTTGCGACTGATTTCGGTTAAGTTTTGAGCACTTTCAAGATCGATTAAATCACCGATAAAAACATAACGCCCACCATCGATCAAATAGGCAAATTTATCGCCAAACTGGGTTTGATAAACGCCTTCCAACGGGGTTTCTGTTACTGGTTTTACATCGTTGATTCCGAGCCGGAGTTTCAACAAGCGCGTGATATCGTCTGCCGGGATACTCTTTTTGGCCACTACGTCGAACTTACCTGACCAGCCAGCGTAAATTTCTTCTGGCCATAATGACTGGAAATAAGCGATGACACTGTCGATATCCTGATCGGATAATTTATTTTCAAACGCAGGCATAGAACCACCCAACTGGAGACTGCCTTGTTGAATCGTCTTTTTTATTTGCTTAAGGGAATGGTGCCAGGTGTGTGCACTACCATTTAGTGGTGGTGCCGACGCTTCTCCACTGGCTTCTTTCCAGCCGGTTTGGGCTTCTCCACTAGCGCCATGACAGGAAGCGCAGTTTTGCTGAAAAACCTGCTGCCCTTTATCAAGCTGCGCAGCGTCATACCACCGTGCTTCCTGTGCAGCCGTCGTTGCGGAAATCATAAACAGGCAAATCCCTGTCATCATTAAACGGTAATTATTCATTCGTTGGTTCCAGTATTTATAGGTAGATTGGATAGTTAGGTTAGTTCAGGCTTAGTCCCAGTTAATCGGTCAAAGTTTCTCGTCGCCAGATTATAGTCCGATTATTGGCGGGCATTTCAATATCGTCAACTAAAATGAATCCGGCATTTCCTGCTAATTCATCAACCCATTCGAAGTCTTTTATACAACTTTGAGGGTTTCTTGCCTTTAACCACTGATCAAAATGACGATTACTATCAGAGGTATATTCGTTATTATAGTTAAAAGGACCGTAGACAAGGAGATGACTACCGGGCTTTGTTTGTAACCCACAACCAGCAAAAAACTGCTCGACTGCTGGCTTACCCATGATATGCAGGCTGTTAGCGCTGAAGATCATATTATATTTTTTATCTGGCCATGATTCGCATACATCGAGCTCAATCGGTTCTGGCAGGTTTTTCTGCTGTTCCTTGTCTAACCAGCTTTTAATGCCCGGTAAATTCTCCTCCCTGTCAGAAGTTTGCCAGATGGCCTCCGGATAATGACTGGCAAAATGGACAGCGTGTTGGCCAGTGCCACTACCGACTTCCAATACCTCTACGCCGCTTTGCAAATAGCTGCCAATGACGCTGAGAATAACGTCTTTATTCTGCTCACAAGATTCTGAAAATGGACGACTCATGATTTTACCTGTTTATTTAACGAGCGAAGATGATTCAGTTTTTCAGCAATTTTAATTTCCAGACCTCGGTCAACCGGTTCATAGTATCGACGCCCTGCTAGTTGTTCGGGAAAGTAGCTCTCCCCTGCGGCAAATCCATCTGCTTCATCGTGAGCATAGCGATAATTTTCACCAAAGCCCTGATCTTTCATAAACTGCGTTGGTGCGTTGCGCAGATGTGTCGGCACCTCAAGGCTGCCCGATTGCTGAGCATCGGCCATCGCCTGATTATAGGCACTGTATATCGCGTTACTCTTTGCTGCGCAGGCCAGATAGACAATCGCCTGCGCTATCGCCAGTTCGCCCTCAGGGCTACCCAGACGCTCGTAGGTTTGCCAGCCATTCAGCGCCAGGTCTAATCCACGTGGATCGGCAATGCCGATATCTTCGATGGCGATTCGCACCACACGCCGGGAGATGTAAACTGGGTCGCAGCCACCATCCACCATCCGACAAAACCAGTAAAGCGCTGCATCCGGATCCGAGCCACGTACCGATTTATGCAGGGCCGATATCTGGTCGTAAAACACATCGCCTTTCTTATCGAAACGGCGTAGCCCTTGCGCAACGGTATCTTCGACTAGTTTTAAGGTAATCGTCTTTGCTTCCGCCAGGTCGCTAATGATCTCCAGATAAGTTAAAGCCCGCCGCGCGTCACCATCGCAGGTCTTAGCAAGCAGACTACAGGCATCGTCATCAATGGATATATCAAGTTCACCCAGCCCTTGCTCTTTATTGTCCAGCGCTCTTCTTAAAACCTTTTCGATTTCCTCGGAAGAAATCGGTTTCAACACATAGGTTCGAGTACGCGACAACAAAGCATTGTTTAATTCAAAAGAAGGATTTTCGGTGGTTGCACCGACGAAGAGGAAGGTACCATCTTCGATATAAGGCAAAAAAGCATCCTGTTGAGACTTGTTGAAACGGTGCACTTCGTCGACGAATAAAACGGTTTTGCCCTGATGCTGACGAGCCTCTTCGATTGCTCCGCGAATATCTTTAACACCGGAAAGTACTGCTGAAATGGTTAAGAACCGGGCATCTGAATAACTGGCAATTAACCGGGCTATTGTAGTTTTGCCGGTCCCCGGTGGCCCCCAGAATAGCATCGAGTGTAGTTTATTCGATTCGATGGCTTGCCGGAGCGGTTTACCCGCAGCGAGCAGATGCGATTGGCCAAATACGTCGTCGAGTTTTTGTGGACGCATCCGATCAGCGAGTGGTTGAAAACCCTTGCTATGCCCAAACAGGTCGTTCATGCGTGTTAGTACTGGTGTTAGCCGCCAACACCGAAAACATCGACGCCTTCGGGTGGTGTAAACTGAAATATCTCGGGGTTATGGACAACATTGAGGCGCAGGTTCTCAAACACGATCTGCGTGCTCTGGCCGAAGTTATCGCGTAACTCCATGGCTTTTACCTGGTTATCTTCGAGACCGATATAAACATGTGAGTATTCCAGATCAGAAGCCTTAGGTAGCAACTCTACCCAATACAGGAATTTGCGCTGACCAACTTCGCTGACAGTAAACTCATCACCAATATCGTTTTGCTTCATCAAAATCATGATGGGTGCCGAAGCCATACCGTTATTCATGGGTTTAACCGTTACCTGATCAAGATCGACGTCGTAAATCCATAACTCAGAACCATCGGCAACGATTTGCTGCTCGTAGGGTGTTTTATATATCCAGGAAAACTTTCCAGGCCGCTGGATCGCTAGTTGCCCGCTACTTTGTTGGACAACATTTTTGTCATCATCGAGCTGCGTCTGCTTGAAATCAGCCGTCAGGTTATCGAGGTTCTTCAACGCCTTGTTTAAAAGCTGTTCAGCTGTTTCGGCCTGGGCGGGTGCCAGGCTGAATAACAAAGCAATCACTACAAAAATTCTAATCATTCTTTAATCCATAGAAGGTGGTGGTGGCGCGAGTACTTCGCGACTGCCATTAGACTGCACCATCGATACGACACCGGAGGCTTCCATTTCTTCGATCATACGAGCGGCGCGGTTGTAACCAATCTTGAGTCGTCTTTGTACATAGGATATCGATGCCTTACGGGTTTCGGTAACCACTGCAACCGCTTCATCGTATAGCGGATCGGATTCATCACCATTTGAATCGCGTGGGTTTTCGCCAGGCAACAATGTAGCAGGTGACTCTTCAAGGACATTCGCAATGTAGTTAGGTTCACCGGTACTTTTAATTTCATTGATGACCGCGTGCACTTCGTGGTCATCTACAAAGGCGCCGTGGACACGCTCCGGCAAACTGGTACCCGGTGGTAAGTAAAGCATATCACCATGTCCGAGCAGACTCTCAGCGCCCATTTGATCGAGTATGGTGCGGGAATCGACCTTGGACGATACCTGGAAGGCTATGCGAGTTGGGATATTCGATTTAATTAATCCAGTGATGACATCTACCGAAGGTCTTTGGGTGGCCAGTAACAAATGAATGCCGGAAGCTCTCGCTTTTTGTGCGAGCCTGGCAATCAACTCTTCGACTTTCTTGCCGACCACCATGATCATGTCGGCAAATTCATCAACTACGACCACGATATAAGGCAGGGTTTCGAGATCATCGGGTTTCGCGTCCGGGTTTAGCAATAATTTCTTCTTGTCGAATAACGGGTCTTTAATTGGCGTCCCTGCAGCCGCAGCATCTCGGATTTTTTTATTATAGCCCGAAATATTACGCACCCCAAGCGACGCCATGGTCTTATAACGCCGTTCCATTTCAGCGACGCACCAACGCAGGGCATTAGCGGCCTCCTTCATGTCGGTCACCACGGGTGCAATCAGGTGCGGAATACCTTCGTACACATTCAACTCGAGCATTTTCGGATCGATTAATATCAGTCGAACTTCTTCAGGGGTGGCTTTATACAGAAGGCTTAAAAGCATGGCATTGATTGCTACAGATTTACCCGAACCAGTAGTACCAGCCACCAGTAGATGCGGCATTTTCGCTAAATCAGCAACCACCGCATTACCACTAATATCTTTACCCAGCGCCAGAGTTAAGGGTGAATGTGATTGATCGAAACTGCGCGAGCGTAGGATTTCACTCAAAACTACTATTTCCCGTTGTTCGTTCGGAATCTCCAAACCCATTACCGACTTACCCGGAATAATTTCGACCACACGAACACCGACTACTGACAAAGAACGCGCCAAATCCTTCGCCAGGTTACTGATTTGGCTGACCTTCACACCCGGTGCCGGGAGAATTTCGAAACGCGTAATAACCGGCCCGGGATGCACCGACTCAACCAGTATCTCGATACCGAAGTCCAGTAATTTAAGCTCCAGTTGGCGCGACATAGCTTCCAGTGCTGAGGTGCTATACCCTGCCTTGCTCGGCTTAGGGTCATCGAGTAGAGAAAGTGGTGGAATCACGCTGTCACTTTTGCTATCGCTATGGAAAAGCGGGATTTGCTTTTCCTTGACCACACGAATGCTTTCTTCGACCTGTGTGACAATCGGCTCGATTTTGACCGGCTTTCGCTTTACCTGTTTTTCTTTTTTAAATAAGACGGTTTGTTCGCGCTGACTGCGGTTACGACTGCCCTCGGCGCGATCTCGCATTAAATAATAACGATCGGCTATCTTGTCGAACAAGATAAGTGTGTACTTACCGGTTTTATCAACCAGTGCCAGCCAGGACAGTCCGGTGAATAAAGTCAGCCCAGCAAGGAAAAGAGCAAGATGCAATACCGTAGCGCCCAGAAAGCCAAGTCCCTGTGAAAAATAATTACCAGTGATTTGGCCCAGAATTCCGCCGGAGTCGAGTGGCATAATCTCTGGCCCAACTGCAAAGTGTAAGCTCGACAATGCACAGCCAGAGACCAGTGTCAGCACGAAGCCACTCCATCGAATGACCAGCATTTGATAGCGATCTTCTGCACTAAAATGACGCGTTTTTACCAGGATAATACCGTTATACAACATCATCACCGGCAGTAGATAAGACAGGAAACCGAATAAATAAAATAGCAGGTCGGCAATCCAGGCACCGGCAATTCCACCAAAGTTAGCAATTTCATCGCTGGTACCGCTATGCGACCACGAAGCATCGTGGCTGTCATAAGTAAATAAAGCGACGAGGATATAAATAGCCAGCGCAAACGAGAACAGCATACCGACTTCGCGTAAGCGACGGTTAATATGGTTGGCGAAAATCACTTTCTGTTGCTGATTTTCCTCCCTCGGTTTTGCTTTTGCCTGAGCCACTAAAATCGATCCTGAGTAAATGTAGCGTATATTAACTGATCTAGTACCAGTGGAGCCAGATAACATCTGTGATTAAATATGCTTTTATATTTCTATCTATGTATTTACATTGGTTTTTTAGCAATTACTATTAGCTGCCAAATTTTGCAACAGCTTGTTCAGGAATTACCATGCCTACAACAAAACACAGTCGAGTCATCATTTTAGGGTCCGGCCCTGCCGGATACGCTGCTGCGGTATACACAGCCAGGGCTAACCTGAATCCATTGTTGATTACAGGGCTTGAGGCAGGTGGGCAGCTGATGACTACCACCGATGTCGATAACTGGCCTGGTGATGTCGAGGGTCTGACCGGTCCGGTATTAATGCAACGCATGCAGAAACATGCAGAACGCTTCGATACCGAGATTGTCTTCGATCATATTCACACGGTTGCCCTGAACGAATCGCCTAAAAGATTGATTGGTGATAGCGGAGAATATACCTGTGATGCGTTAATAATCGCCACGGGTGCCAGCGCTATGTATCTCGGTGATCCTTCGGAGGAAAAGTTTCAGGGCAAAGGTGTGTCAGCCTGCGCAACTTGCGATGGCTTCTTTTTCAAAAATCAGCACGTCGCCGTCATCGGTGGTGGTAATACTGCCGTAGAAGAGGCTTTATACCTGTCCAATATCGCTAGTCATGTGACGCTGGTACATCGCAGAGACTCACTTCGGTCAGAAAAAATCTTGCAACGTCAGCTATTCGATAAAGCCGAAAATGGCAATGTTTCCATCGAATGGTTTAATCGATTCGACGAGGCCCTGGGCGACGAAACCGGCGTAACCGGGCTACGCATTCGGAACGTTCAGGACGACTCCACCAAAAATCTCGATGTTACCGGTATATTCATCGCCATCGGCCATCGGCCTAATACCGATATTTTTAAAGGCCAGCTAGATATGGTGAATGGCTATATTACGGTGCAAAGCGGTACCGCCGGAAACGCCACCGCGACCAGTGTCGAAGGCGTGTTTGCATCAGGTGATGTGATGGATCACGTCTATCGTCAGGCCATCACCTCGTCTGGAAGTGGTTGCATGGCGGCGCTCGATGCTGAAAAATACCTGGACGCCAAAGGATAGGATCGAAGTAAAACTTGCAAGTTAGCGTTTGTCATAGTTTATCTGAAATTATCGAGTCAGAATGGGATGCATTGGGAAAACCCGATCATCCATTTACCCGATACGCGTTTCTATATGGGCTGGAATTGCACGATTGTCTTGAGCCATTCGGCTGGCAGTCGGTTTATTTCTTAGTCAGAGAAGAAGGTGAATTACTGGCTGCTCTGCCCTGCTACATAAAAAATAATTCCTACGGCGAACTGGTATTTGACCACGCCTGGGTGCAGGCTTATCAACGTCATGGCCTGCCCTATTATCCAAAACTGGTCACTGCTATTCCTTACACGCCAGCAACTGGCGAACGGTTTTTGTTACAACCTGACAAAATAAAAGATGCTGATCAGGAAAGGAAATATCGTGATCTTCTCAGTAGTGCTGCAATGCAGTTTTGTGCGGAGCATCAACTGAGTTCCTGGCATGTCCTGTTCGAACATGAATCCACGTTACGCCAGTTGGAAAGCAAAAGCTTCCTGCTGCGATGCGATATTCAATTTCACTGGAAAAACGTTGATTACCAGAGCTTCGATGATTTCCTGTCCAGTCTGTCTTCGCGAAAGCGTAAAAATATCCGCAAGGAACGGCTAAAGAGTCAGCAATACGGGCTCGATATAAAAATGTACGAAGGTAGCCAGTTATCCAGTCAGGATTGGCAGGACGTACAGAATCTGTATCAGGGTATTTATGATCGAAAATATGGCACAGCGACCTTAAATAATGCTTTTTTCAATCATTTAGGCGAAAACCTCGGGCAGCAGACACTAGTAGTGCTCGTTAAAGACCAGGGCCGAAACGTAGCCTGTTCGGTATTTTTTCGTAGCGATACCCATCTTTATGGGCGAGTCTGGGGTTGTGAAAGCTATTATCAGAATCTGCACTTCGAGTGTTGCTACTATCAGGGTATCGATTTCTGTATTGAACATGGACTGGAGTGGTTTGATCCGGGTGCTCAGGGTGAACACAAACTCAGCCGAGGTTTTTTACCGACAAAGACCTGGTCGGGACACTGGCTGGCTCAGCCAGAATTCGGCGAAGCCATTGCGAACTTTCTCGATCAGGAGCGACGTTACATCGATGAATATCAATCAAATTTGATGGATCATTCTCCATATCGGAAAACGGATAGCGGGTAATCACTTAAACTTAAACTTGTAAGTTGTTGAATTATTAGACTATGGTACCCTGGTTAGATCCAAATATACCACCCCATTTTCCAGATACCTATAAAGCTCTGGAAGAACCCCACGGCCTGTTAGCCGCTGGCGGCAAGCTCAGTATCGACTGGTTATTAGTAGCCTATCGACAGGGCATATTTCCATGGTTCAGTCAAAGCGAACCGATATTATGGTGGTCGCCAGCACCTCGTACGGTTTTGACTCCTGAGCTTTTTCATACCAGCAAAAGCCTGGCAAAACTGAGGCGTCAGGAGAAATACCACATCACACAGGATCAAGACTTTGAAGCGGTTATTCGCCAATGTGCAATGCCACGCAAGCAGCAGGCCGAAACCTGGATAATCGAAGAAATGATCGAGGCTTATCTGGCCATGTTTAAAGCAGGATTTGCTCATTCATACGAATGCCGAGACAGTGATAATCGATTAGTCGGCGGCGTTTACGGTATATCGCTGGGCAAGATATTCTTTGGCGAATCGATGTTTAGTCTGGTGTCGAATGCATCCAAACTTTGTCTTAAACATGTTATCGAATCGAATGAGTACGGGATGATTGACTGCCAGATGGCGACCGAGCATTTGATGTCGCTGGGGGCTGTTGAGATCGATCGAGCAAAGTTTGAGTATTTTCTGGATAGATTAACGGGGATTTGATCGAGGCTTTCCGAATACACTTCCCAGATTATGTCAAATCTTTCTGATCAACAGCACCCCCTTTATCCTTATCTCCACTGTATGCCGCCACAGCTCCATCGTGTCTGTGTGGCAACCATAAAGTCACCGTCGCGCCCTTTCCTTCGACAGAATCGATCTCAATACCACCACCGTGTTGCTCCATAATTTGTTTCACGGTCGGCATGCCGAGTCCTATACCAGAGCTCTTGGTGGAAAATAGTGGCTCGAAGATTTTTGCCAGTACAGCTTCCGTCATACCGGAGCCTGTGTCGGTTATGACGATTTCAACACGCTTATCTTTTTCCCTGGTTTTGATACTCAGTTGGCTGCCCTTTCTGTGCTCACCCGATATCTCCTGCATCGCCTGACAGGCATTGTCCACCGCATTAATAATCGCTCGTCGTAAACGATTACGATCGATACAATACACAGAGTCCTGTAAGCACAGGCCTATTTCTACCTGAATATCTTTAGAGATATCCATCTCCTCAATTACCGATTGCAGCCATTTATCGATTAAAGTTTCCTCCATTTTCGGATTGGTTATGCGCGTGAAATCCAGCAATTCATCGACGATGTGATCACAGCGTTCAATATTGCGGTCAAGTCGATCGTAGGCATTTAATAATCGCTGATCGGTGCTGCCATCAAACAGCTTTTTAATTATATATAAGGAGGTGCCCATCGCGGCCAATGGATTGCGCAGCTCGTGGGAGACCGTGGCCGTCAACTGACCAAGGGCGGCGAGGCGCTCCTTGCGCACCAGTTCGTCCTGAGCATCATGCAGTTCCTTACTGCGTTCGGCCACCAATTCTTCGAGATGATCGCGGTATTTTTCGAGTTCGGTTTCAGCTATCTTGCGCTCGTGGTCATCCATGATGTAGCCTTCTACATACTGTAGCTTGCCATTTTCGTCATAAACACCATATCCGCGCTCGTGGACCCACCGCGCCTCACCATTACGTGTACGAATTCGATAATTGCATTCATATTCCCGGTTTTCACTAACAGCTTCTCTTACTTCTTTCCAGACTGCATCGACGTCCTCGGGCAGAATTAAATCCGGGAAAGTACGTCCTTCATTGCCCACGAACTCATCGGCAGGATAACCCGAGAGCTTTTCAACGCCGTCTGTCATATAAATCGGAATTTCTGTTGCAATACCTATTTCGGAGATCTCGTTAATGGCGTCGCGGTAGACATAACCATTGAGGGTGCCAATTACCAGCATCAACTCATCCTGGGCCTTGGTCAATTCCCTGGTGCGTTTTTCCACTAATACTTCGAGTTGTTTGTTATAAATTGTTAGTTTCTTTTCGGCGGCTTTGCGTTGTGTGATGTCACGAACGATTGCAACGATCCTGCCAGGTTCACCCAGCGGGATAATGTGTTGATAAATTACATCAACTGGAAAAGTGTGGCCGTCTTTGTGTTCATGCAATGTCTCGATACTATGCATTTCCTGTTTCCCCTCGATCATAGGCTTTACCATGTCCAGGAAGTTTTTTGCATTAAACTCTGGACAAATATCGAAGAACGTCATCTTCATCAACTCGTCATAGTTGTAGCCTACCTGTTTCGTAGCACCTTCATTTACCCAGTAAAATTCCAATGTCTTGGGATCAAACATGAAAATGCCATCAGTTGTTTTATCAAGTGTTGTTTTGAATTGGAGAAACGCCTTTTCCGCCAGGCGGTGTTCAGTAGCATCGCGCAAAATGCCTACGAAACCGCGTTCCCCTGCCAACTCCATGGGCCCCAAATTTAGTTCCAGCAAGAACAGGGAACCATCCTTGCGACGGCCCTTCAGTTCTCGATCCTGGCCAAGAATGCGATGGGCATGTAGCTCTGATTTGTCCGTATAATCTTCATGTGCTTTTCGATCCTGATCGGGCAGAAGCATGGAGACATTGCTGCCAATTACCTCCGCAGCGAGATAGCCGAATATTTTCTCAGCGGCGGGATTGAATGTTCGAATGATGCCCTTACTGTCGACGGCGATAATGGCATCACCCACCGTTTCCAGGATTGCACTCTGCAGTAATTCGCTATCCCTGATTCGCCAATACAAATCCATTCGCTTACTCACTTCTATCGCAACAACCATCATTACAGCGATGAGTATTGAGACAGCGGCAATGACTCTTGCAATCACTTGAGGTGGCCAGGCCATCTGTTCGATCGTGACAGCGGACGCAGGGAAAACGTTCATTGCCGCCATAGCGGTATAGTGCATTCCGGCAATAGCACAGCCCATCACTACGGCAGCAGCCAGTAATCGGGTTGGGTTAATCCCGCCGCTCACAATACGCTGATCAGCCCAGAGCTTAAGCCTCAGTGAAATTCCTGCCAGAGCAACCGCGACCACAATAGACCCCAGCAATAACCAGGGATCGTTGCGCATGATACCGTCCATGCGCATTGCGGCCATTCCCGTATAGTGCATCAGGCCTATACCTCCTCCCATAAGCATGCTACGCCAGAGAATTGCCCCACCCGTCATGTTCCGCTCAGGGGTGGTCCGCAATACTACGAAACTGGCCATTATGGCGGGGAAAACAGAAACCACAGTAGTTAGCGTATTATAATTAACTATGATTGGGAGTTGGTAGGCCAGCATACCCACAAAGTGCATGGCCCAAACGCCGCCACCCATGGCAATGGCACCTGATACCAGCCATACCCGGCTATGCCCATGTTTCTTTGGTTCACGAATACGCCCCGAGACAAGGAAAGCCGTATAGGAAGAGAAAATAGCAATCAGAATGGACAGCGCCACCAGGCCGGAATCGTGGTGCGCTTCAATCGCTGGCCCCAGGTCCTGTGGCGACCCTAAAAATGCAAAATGATTCAATAAGTTAATTGTCAGCCCTCATTTTTTATTTATCGACATTCTTCCGACACAAGGGTCTGAAAAACTTTATCCTGACTTGATCTGGTAACAATTTTATTGGAGTATGCCATCTACTGTCTAATTTTATCGAATCCAACACTAAGCCATTAAGGTCGGCACACCATTACGATATCATTACAGTTCCAACTAAGTGTAGGTCACAAGTCTATAATTTCTATAACTAAATGTGGATACTAGTTTATTGTATGCAACTTTTGACCCAGGTTACCCATCAGGTCGAAAATAGATCGGAAACTCAAGAATATTTTCCAGGTTCTCATTCCAGCAGAAATGTTTTTTTAATGTTACTGCGTAGAGCATCGCTGTCAAACGCGCGCCAGCAGGGAAAATGCTGAAAATCATGAATTGCGTGTAATTGATAATTTATCCTACTAGTAACACAACAAACGAGGACGTAGACGAGCACCTCCCTGTACCCAACAATACAAATCAAAGCTTACCCAAAGCCTCCTCAGCCGCCACACCAAATTCCGATGGGCGAGTAATAATCCCAACCCCAGCTTCTTTTAGTATCTCTACCTTCTCCGCAGCCGATTCACCCGCCGTGGTAACAATCGCACCTGCATGCCCCATAGTTCGCCCTTTCGGTGCGGTTAATCCAGCGATATAGGCCAGTACCGGTTTTTTCATATGATCGCGTGCAAACTCGGCTGCAGCTGCTTCCTGCGGACCACCGATTTCGCCGATCATGACGACCAGATCGGTGTCTGGGTCTTCTTCAAATTTCTCCAGATGATCCCGAAATGAACTGCCATTTATCGGGTCGCCACCGATTCCTACACTGGTGCTGATGCCAATTTCTCTGGCTTTCATTTGCGAGGCGGCTTCGTAACCCAGTGTGCCTGAGCGTCCAATTAAGCCGACATTACCCTGCATATATATATGCCCTGGCATGATCCCCATCATCGCTCTGCCCGGACTGATGGTACCGGCACAGTTAGGCCCGGTCAGGCACATACGTTCTTCCTTCTTGTACCGACGCATATAGCGCTTTACTCGCATCATATCTTGCGCCGGAATGCCGTCAGTAACGCAGACACAAAACTTAATACCGGCATCGGCAGCTTCCATGATGGCATCGGCGGCGAATGGTGGTGGTACGAAGACTACACTGGCTTCGGCGCCTGAATCGGTTACTGCTTCTTTGACGGTATTATAAACCGGCAAATCCAGATGCTGACTGCCACCTTTGCCTGGTGTCACACCACCGACTAAATTAGTACCGTATTCGATCATTTCCTGTGCGTGGAAGGTTCCGATTCTTCCGGTATAGCCCTGGACGATGACCGGTGTTTTTTCATTTAGCCAAATACTCATTGTCTAAGCCCTCTTAGATCGTGCTGCGGCAACAGCTTTTTCTGCGGCCTCGGCCAGTGTTTCTGCGGTAATCAGGTCGATGCTACTGTTCTCCAGTATTTGCCTGCCCTTTTCTTCGTTGGTACCGGAAAGTCTGATGATGACGGGTACATTTACGTCGAGTTTTTCCATGGCCTGAATCACGCCTTCAGCGACCCAGTCACAACGGTTGATGCCGGCGAAGATATTAACCAGAATAGCTTCAACGCTGTCGTCGGAAAGCACCAGATTAAAAGCCTTGATGACACGTTCTGGCGACGCACCGCCACCGATGTCGAGAAAGTTAGCCGGCTCACCATCGACGTGTTTAATCATATCCATGGTCGCCATGGCAAGCCCCGCACCATTGATGATGCAGCCGATATTGCCATCGAGTCCGACGTAGCTGAGGCCACGGTCGGCGGCATTCATCTCTCGGGGGTCTTCCTGTGATTTATCGCGTAGCTCAGAGATTTGCTGACGACGGAACAGGGCGTTATCGTCAAATCCCATTTTTGCATCGAGTGCAATTAGTCGACCGTCTTTAGTCACCACCAGCGGATTGATTTCTACCATCGTCGCGTCGAGATCGCGAAAGGCGCGGTAGCAGGCTTTCAATACGGTGACGGCTTCGTTGATCTGCCCTGCTTCTAACCCCAGCGCAAAAGCGACTTCGCGTGCCTGAAATTCGCGCAGACCTACTGCGGGTTCTATGGGCACTCGTATTATCGAGTCTGGCTCGGTTTTGGCGATTTCCTCGATATCCATACCGCCAGATGCCGAGGCAACGCACATTATCCGCTCAGTGGTGCGATCCAGCACAAAAGCGAGATAGATTTCGCGATCAATATCGGTGCTAGTTTCAATATATAAACGTCCGACCAGCTTGCCCTGCGGCCCGGTTTGATTAGTTACCAGGCGCTTACCCAATAATTCATCAGCAGCCGCACGAACTTCTTCATCGCTAGAGCAAAATTTAATTCCACCGGCCTTGCCACGTGCGCCGGAATGTATCTGTGCTTTAACCACCCAGTTTTCGCCGCCCAGTTCCATCGCTCGGTAAGCCGCCTGTTCGGGGCTATAGGCGATGCCACCTCGGGCGATCGGCATGCCAAACTCAGCTAGTAGTGTCTTTGCCTGATACTCATGAATATCCATAGATCTCCCCTAACCTTTGGCTTTAATGGCTGCGTCCATATTGACGACGTTTTCGGCCATCTTCGCGGAAGCTTCGTCAATCATACGACCGTCTAGGGACGCAGCACCTTTGCCCTGCTCTGCGGCTTCTTTCAGAGCAATCAGAATACGTCCTGCCCGGTCGACTTCGGCCTCGGCCGGTGAAAACACTTCGTTAGCCAGCTCGATCTGTGATGGATGGATTGCCCACTTGCCCTCGTAACCCATTGCAGCGGCACGTCTGGCGCCTAGCAGGTAGCCATCCGGGTCACTGAAATCACCAAAGGGGCCATCAACAGGGCGTAGTCCATAAGCGCGACAGGCAACTAGCATGCGCGACAGTCCGTGATGCCATTGATCTCCCGGATAATCGGGGTTCAGACCACCGATGTTTGTCGTGCGCGCCCGACAACTGGCTGCATAATCGGCAACGCCAAAATGCATGGCTTCCATACGAGGGCTAGACGTTGCAATAGCATCGACATTGGCCATTCCCAGCGTGGTTTCGATTAAAGCTTCGATACCAATTTTGTTGGTGAAACCTTTGGCTGTTTCAATTTGAGTGAGCATGGCATCGACCATATAAACGTCTGCGGCAACACCAACTTTAGGAATCAAGATTGTGTCGAGTCGATCACCCGCCTGTTCGACCAGATCAACGACATCGCGGTACATGTAATGCGTGTCGATACTATTGATACGCACCGAAATAGTCTTACCCAGGCCACGCCAGTCAATGTCGTTCAGCCCCTGGATGATATTTTTGCGTGCCTGCACTTTATCGCCCGGCGATACCGCATCCTCGAGGTCTAAAAATACGTAATCGGCAGCGCTGGCAGCCGCTTTTTCGAACATTCCCGGATTCGACCCAGGCACCGCCAGCTCGCTTCTTTGTAAGCGTTGACGCGCAGGTGGGTATAGTGTGTGGCTCATTGTAATTACCTTCTGGAGTTAAAATACTTTCATAGTTAAAAATAATATAAGCTAAGACTATTGGTTTATATAACCCGGACTTTCAATATCGCGACATTAACAAATTAAATCACGACATTAGCATTGTAAATAGTTTGTGGTGGGAAAAGTTTTACTTTGGTTTTCGACTCGATCGATCCGACCGGGTCTATCACTTTTTGCGGTAGCCTACTGCATAATAGTTTCGACAAAAATGTGTAGGCGTTACTGGGTAATGCGGTGGATCGATTTCTATGGTAAGCGTTAGTTTTTTTTTGATTGTACGGGTAATAGGCGGCTTTGTGCCCAAAGCGGACCCCATCGCATAAAAGTGGGAGGCAATCTTCGGCGCCCACGGCTGATTTTATCTCATTGATTTGGTGTAGTGGAAGAATTACCCTTCAAGGCAGGCACATACCAGGTAGCTAATTTCTTCATCGCGTTCCAGAATACCCAGGCGTTCGAGAAATCGGGCTACACAGTGACTGATCGTGTGAACCAATTTATTCAGTTCCTGTTGATCTGTGTGTGCGTCAAGATAAAGTAAGCGGCCATGCGTTTTCTCCACAATTACTGGGTTACGGACGATTTCTGCTTTGGGGCAGTAGCAACCGTTCATTACTCTACCACAAATCAATTCATGAACGACTGCTGTGTGCCGTAAAATGGTAATTTTAAATCTGTATTTTCAGCCCAACACCGGCCGACCAATCGGCACCAACACTGCCTCGAGCGCCGCCCCGATACGCAGTGCCATCGCTTCGTCATTAGCCGCTGCAACAATTTGCAAACTCGCCGGTAACCCAGATTCTATCAATCCCGTTGGCAGCGACAATGCACACAGACCGAGATAGTTAAACGGACGCGTAAAATAACCCGGTAGCTGGGCTTGATCGACCTCGCTTAACAAAGGCGCGGCGGATAGACAGGTTGGCGTTAAGAGAGCATCAAAACCCGTCATGGTGTCGACGAATTCGTCCACCGCAGCAAGCCGTCGATGTAACATGCCGACGTAGTCATGAGCTGGAATTGTCTTGCCTGTGAGCATGCGCTTACGCACGTCCTCATCCATCGGCAAGCTAGCATCATCATAATATTTGGCATGATTTTGATAGGCTTCTACTGCGGTGATCATACCGTTTTCATGACTAAGCTCACCATAGCTTTGCGGTGCTGAGAATACCGAAATTATTGCGCCAAGACTTTCCAGTTGCGCGACCGTGGCATCGTAATTATCGAGCATATCAGGGCTGCAATTTTCACGCTCGCGTGCGTCCATAACGCCTAGATGCAAGCCATTAACACCTTTATCCAGCTGCGCGTAAATTCCCCGGCGTTGCTCTCGATCATGGTCGATTTGCCAGGCTTCGACGCCCGCCATCACCTGGTACATGAGTAGTGCGTCGGTAACCGACTGTGTCATCGGTCCCGGCGTGTCCAGGGTTTGCGACAAGGGCATAATACCGTCGGTCGGTAACTGCCCTTCGGTGACCTTAAGCCCGACCAGCCCGCAGTAGCCTGCGGGTAGTCGAACCGAGCCACCTGTATCGGTACCTACCGCACATACGACTAGCCCGGCGGCAACTGCAACCCCGGAGCCCGACGAGGAACCGCCCGGCACACGCGCCTGCTGCATATCCCAGGGGTTCCAGGGTGTACCCATATGCTGGTTAGTTCCCCAGCCGCCAAATGCACATTCTACCGCCTTAGTTTTACCAATGACTATGCCACCGGCCGACACAAGACGGCGCACCAAACTGCCTGTATGGGTCGAAACCCGGTCGCGCATAGCCATCGATCCGTTGGTGGTGACGCGGCCTTCAAATTCGCATATATCTTTTAAACCAAACGGGATTCCATGAAAAGGTCCGATTCGGTGGCCTGCTGCAATAGCCTTGGTCGCCGCCGACGCAGCCGCGAGGGCGTCCTCGACAAATACGGTCTGGAATGCGCCCAATTTCGAATCGTATTTCTCGATGTTCTCGAGATGAGCCTCGACAACCACCAGCGGCGTGACTAATTCCTGTTGAATCTGGCGCGACAAATCATCGATCGTACCGGTTAATGTGTATTCCTGCTTCATTCGGTCACCCTGCACTGGCGCTATTTTGAACCTCGTTTGGCTGCCAACCCTGTCCCGGCACTGCGGCCAACAAGGCCTGAGTATATTCGTGCTGTGGGTCGGCAAAAACGTCCTCGGTAGCACCCGACTCAACCACTTCACCGTAGCGCATAACCGCGAGTCGGTCACAGACCTGGGCGGCGACTCGTAGATCATGAGTAATGAATATCATCGACAGATTCATCTGCACTCGAATCTTGTCGAGCAGGCTCAAAATCTGTGCCTGTATCGAAACGTCCAAGGCCGATACTGGTTCGTCGGCGATTAGTATTTCGGGGCGCAATGCCAGGGATCGGGCGATACCAATGCGTTGCCGCTGACCACCGGAAAATTCATGTGGGAAGCGATCGAAGGCTCGTTTATCAAGTCCGACAATTTTGAGTAACTCGCGAGCGCGCTGGCCTGCCTCTTCCCTGCTCGAGCCCTGTATCACAGGCCCTTGTGCGATGATATCGCCCACTTTAATTCTTGGATTCAACGATGCAAACGGGTCTTGAAAGACCATTTGAATCTTACGCCGCGCGGGTCGCATCGCCGCGCGTCCGAGGCTGGTTAGGTCGATTCCTTCGAGTAAAATCTGACCGCTATTGCTCTCCATTAAACGAATAATGCAGCGCGCCAGAGTCGATTTACCCGATCCACTTTCACCGACGATGCCCAGCGTTTCGCCCCGGCGTAAATCGAGATCGATATTTTTTACCGCTTCGACCTTACGGCTCGCCTTGCCGAAGCCAAAAAAGCTCTTACCTCCACCAAAGGTTTTATGCAATACCTTTACCTGCAATACGGTTTCTTCGGAACGCGGTCGCGCCGGACGTGGTTGTAAACGGGGAACTGCGGTAATTAAAGCTTGTTTTAAAAATCCAATTTAAACGAAAAGGACGTACCGATACTACGGTAAAAATGTACTCCCGCCAATACTTTACTGATTAACGAGAAAACCCGCGATTTTAAAGCCTGGATGGAAATTGATGACAAACCTGTCACCTCAGACTGCTAGATTACTAAAAGTTATTCTGGAGTTTATTTGATCACGCCAGATATAGCGTAAAGCCTCTGTTTCAATCCAGAAAAGCGGTAACCACAAGGTAGGCGAATACGCTCGCCAACCAAACGTCAACCAGAATAAATAAATAAAAGTAATGCCTTTTTCCCGGATTCCTGGAAACAGATAAAGTGAGGTAAAGGAAAAATCCCAGGACAGCCAGGAGTATTATAACTAGATGCATCTTATCCTCCTGGAATTGGTATTATCCGGTTTGTTCATCTTCGCACCGAGCTGCCGCAATAGCTGTCATATTAATAAGCCCTCGAACCGTCGTACTCGACGTCGCGATATGCGCAGGTATATCACAACCCATCATGATTGGGCCCAGCGCGACACTACGATTGACGACTTTGAGCATGTTATAGGTAATATTTGCGGCATCTAGATTTGGCATTATAAACAGGTTTGCTGTGCCTTCGAGGTTTGAATTTGGGAATAGTTCGTGGCGAATACTCTCCGACAGAGCTGAACTCGCTTGCATTTCACCCTCAACCATGAGATCAGGGTCGAGTTCGTGTATCAAATCGAGCGCCTGGCGCATTTTTAGGGATGACTCTGAGTCCCGGCTACCGAAATTAGAGTGAGACAATAAGGCAGCTTTAGGCGTTAATCCGAACCGTCGAACTTCTTCGGCGGCACAGATCGTCATCTTTGCAATCGATTCGATGGTAGGTTCCGGGGTTACCTGGGTATCGCAAATGAATAGCACGTGACCGCTGGATATAAGCCCGCTCAGGGTCGAAACTCTGTCGATGCCGTCACCTTGCTGGGAGACGCTGAGCACGCGCCGCAAATGACGATGAAATCTTCCAATGGTGCCACATATCATCGTATCAGCCAGGCCTAACTTGACCATCATCGCTGCCTGAATTGAAGTACTTGTACGCAGTAGCTCCTGAGCTTCGATGACTGTTTTACCTTCGCGTTCTGTCAGCCGATGGTAGACCGACCACCAGGATTCATCGTCGTCATAATCGAGTATTTCGTAGTCCTCACCAGGAACGGCAGATAAACCAAATTCCTTAATCGCATCCTGAATCACTTCGGTGCGACCAAGCACGATGGGGTAGCAAAGTTTTTCCTGCACGATGGTTTCAATAGCTCGCAAAACCCTCGGATTTTCGCCTTCGGCAAATACTACTCGTCTTTGAATAGCACGTGCTTTGTCGAATGTTGGCTTCATGAAGAGACCCGACCGATAGACAAAGGCGACTAGCTTATTTCGATAGGCGGCCATATCTTCGATGGGTTGTAAGGCTACGCCTGAGTCCATTGCCGCCTGCGCAACAGCCGGCGCAATCTCGAGTATTAAACGCCTGTCGAAAGGTTTGGGTATCAAATATTCCGGACCAAAAAGATTCGAATCGTCTTGATAGGTGTTCTCCAGAACATCGCTGGTGCCCGACCGGGCAATATTAGCCATAGCATCGACACAGGCTATTTTCATCGTCTCATTAATTTCGGTAGCACCGACATCCAGCGCACCCCGGAATAGAAAAGGAAAACAAAGAACGTTATTCACCTGGTTCGGGTAATCCGATCTGCCCGTCGCAACAATTGCGTCTGTTCTAACACGTTTGACTTCAGCCGGATCAATTTCTGGTACTGGGTTAGCAAGGGCAAAAACAATCGGATTATCTGCCATTGACTCGACCATGTCAGCGGTCATGATATTACCTGCTGACAGCCCGAGAAAAACGTCAACACCGGGGATAACTTCGGCCAGGGTTCGCTTGTCGGTATCTTTTGCAAAGCGTTCCTTGTACTCATCCATATCTTCTGGTCGGCCTTTATAAACCACGCCATAGTAATCGGTGACAGTAATATTATCGATATTCATACCCAGCGAAACCAGTAGCTTGAGGCAGGATATAGCAGCCGCCCCCGCGCCGGAGGCGACCAGTTTAATTTCCGAAATATCTTTACCGACTACGACCAACGCATTTTTCATAGCGGCTGCGACGACGATAGCAGTGCCATGTTGATCATCGTGGAAGACCGGGATCGACATCCGCTCGCGTAAATATTTCTCAACGTAAAAACAGTCGGGTGCTTTAATATCTTCGAGATTAATGCCACCGAAAGTAGGTTCCAGACGTTCTATCGTCTCGGCCAGAAGCTTAGGGTCGCTTTCGTCAACTTCGATGTCGAATACATCGATTCCCGCAAAGCGTTTAAATAGCACCGCTTTGCCTTCCATCACTGGTTTCGAGGCCAGGCTACCAATATTACCCAGACCCAGCACGGCAGTACCGTTGGAAATAACTCCGATCAGATTAGCCTTAGCGGTATACTGTCGAGCATTTAGCGGATCCTTAACGATTTCTTCGCAGGGATAAGCAACGCCGGGGGAATAGGCTAACGCCAGATCTTGCTGTGAAGTCAACGGAGTGGTTGGCTCGATGCGCAATTTACCCGGTGCGGGCTTGCGGTGGTAATCGAGCGCCTGTTGACGATATTCGTCGGTCATAAGATTGTTTCGAGCGATTAAAAAGATAAAGAGTATAGCGGAAATTTTTTTTGATTATTCGACGTTATAGTTATGATCATATTTGAATTCTGGAATAATATATGTTGAATATAATCGAAAGCTATCTCTCCGAAATAGAACTTCAGCAGGTGAGAAAAATACTGTCTAGCGCTGAATATCGAGATGGCAAGCTCAGCGCTGGCTTAACGGCGCAATCGATTAAAAACAATGTCGAAGTTCCTGCCGATAATCCACAAATGAAGGCTCTCAACGAAATTGTTATGGGTAAGCTAGTGCGCGAACCCGAGTACCGCGCAATTTGTTGGCCTAAACGAATTGCAGCTCCGATCTATGCTCGATACGAGGTAGGAATGAGTTACGGACAGCATGTCGATGACCCGGTAATGGGCGGAAGTTCGTTGTATCGCTCTGATATTTCACTCACTATATTTTTATCCCCCGCGAATAGCTACGAAGGTGGTGAACTTATTATCAGTCATGCCTTCGGCGAACAGAAAGTGAAACTCGATGCCGGATCGGTTGTGTTTTATCCGTCGAGTAGTTTACATTCTGTGGCGCCAGTAACTTCCGGCACTCGCGATGTCGCGGTTAGCTGGATACAAAGTACAATAAGAGATGCCGAAAAACGTAGCCTGCTTTACGAGCTTAATCAGGCACGAGAGATTTTAATAGCAGAGCAGCCCAATAGCGCAGCCTGCGCTAAGATCTGTAATAGTTTTAATAATCTGGTTCGGCAGTGGGTTGAGGTTTAGCGTTTCGATCCTTTCTCGGCATGCGCTATATCAACTAGCTCCATGGCCTTATCACGAAAAGAATCTTTATAACCATCCAGTAAGTGCCCTTCTTCTGGCGCGAAATAATCTTTCATATTGACGCCGTTTTCCTGCTCATAAGCGATAAATTTCTTTTGCATTGCAATGAGTTCTGCAATTTTTGCTTTCTTGTCGGTCATTTCAGTTCTCGTGCCTTATTTATTATGAAAATATAGTAGAGTTAGCTGGATTGGTCACTATCGCTATAGTGATAGTAACCTAACCACTAATAGCCACCTTTACGGCGGCTTTCGGGTAGACCTGCGATGCGCCCGCCCTGTTTGCTCGGATCACCCGGAAACAAATCATACAAGTCCTTAGACTTGATCTTATCATTCCACTTATCACTCATTTCCTTAACCATGGTCCGCGTATTGGGTTGATTCCCTGCATTATTGATGAATTCGTCGCGTAGATAATGAATGACATCCCAATGACGCTCGCCCAGGTCTAGGCTATCAGCGCTCGCCAATGTTTCGGCCAGCCCTTCGGACCAGTCGTCAATATTAATCAGATATCCACTATCGCTGGTATCGATAGCTTTACCTTCAAATTCTATGGTCATTATTCGACTCCCTAAAGTAGTGCTTGTTAAACAGGCGTCATTTTCCTCAACTGGGCTTCACAGAGTCTATACCCTTATGGGGGAGGAATATCCCTATTCCCATGAGCATTTTATTGCCGATACCCTGTTGCTGTAGATCCAGTGAATCATCAATACTCAAACCGGATACCATTAGTTTGCGAGTAACTATTTCATCGTCATTACTGCTGTGTATGACAATTAAGCCACTCAACATTTTTTTGACTCTGATATTTCTCTCGCTTAGCAACGCCAACATTCGTTCGATAAATTCATTGTCTAGCTCGCCCTCGTCCGTGTTCATATAGCGAGAAAATATCGTGGTGAGTTTGCTTAAGGGGCGAGTTTTATATTCGCCGACCTGCAAAGAATGTCCACCGACATCAAGCGTCTGGCCAACCAGGTTTTGACAATCGCCAAGACGTTCCGACGGCATGCGTAATACCAGACGAGTGCGGCGCGAGGGTAATAAAATGTCATCTTTGTCGTCTGGGCGTTGCCAGCCATGCGACGACTCGGCGACGTGAATCTGGTGGATGGCAGCCTGAGGCTCATCGGCGAGCCACGGTAGCTGCTGGCAAATCGAATCCGATAGCAACTTTCCATGATCGATGGGTAAACTTTTACATTGAATAGTAAATAGCAGGTCGACAACGTCCTCCGGCACTTTGATATGATCGGCGTCGTCATCGTTTTCTTCCCAGTACATCGCGATTATCTCACTGAGGTGAATACAGCTTCGAGTCGATCTTCCCAGTTCGACGGGGTATCAAAAAATGGCGGTTTGACATCCATGCTAAAAAATAGCTCCCCTTTTTTGGCGAGGATAACCAGCGCGTCCTTGAGATCCTCAAAAGTTTCGAGATCGGGATTTTGAATTAAAATGTCACTTAGAAGTAGCATGTAAAGCCTCAGTTCGGCTGAATCCGATTGTAATAGCGCGCTCGAATATAAACACGTTGGTTGCCTGCGTCATCTTCGTAGGCACTGCGCCGGTGCAGAGTATTATTGCTGATCACGCCCTGCCCGGCTTGCAGTCGAAAATCGGTACGCCAGATTGAATCCTGTTCTAGCAATTCATTCAGAAAGGCCAAAGCTTCACGAGTGATGCTATCGTCTCGCCATATTATATTGCGTTTACGCTGGCTAAATCTCATTTCCATTTCGGTAAAATCTTCACAAACCTGGAAAACCGCGCTAGCAGTTTCACCTCGAATCGACTTTTCGTTCTCTATATTAGCCGGAATACGCATTACTTCAGGATGACTCAAAGCCCCTATGAACCCTGGGTTTTCCTGTCGTAGCAATATATAGGCGATTTCAGGGTCGATAAAACTATTCTCTCCACCTCGACTCGCTGCTTGCTGGCAATGCAACCAGACCGCTCGTACTCGTCGATGATATGGGTTGTAATAACCATCGGTGTGCCAGTTTAAAGACTTATTGCTATACGGAATATATCGATTACGGTGATCGTTGCTCGATTGATCCTTACTGGTATCAGTGATGACTGAAATCAGGTCCTCGGTAGCACATAAGTGGGCATCGAGTGTTTTTAGTCCAAGTTGTCCTGCCATAACATTAATATTTTCAGGAATGATTTCAATCTTGCCTTCGATTTGATAAATCACCAGGTTATAGTCCTGGATACTTTGACGAAGCTTTATTAGCTGAATGCTATCAAAACCCTGATCAACATTAATATTGATCGGCTGTAACAACCGTTCTTTAGCCTCTAGTGAATATAAAGAAAGCTTACGTCGAGCCCAAATATCGAAATCGGCTGAATTAGAAATACTTAGAGGTTGCATCAAACTCAATTTACACGTTAAATGATGGTTGTAAAGCTAACTATTCAGACTGGTTTTAAAGTATATCCCCATCGGGGTAAACTCATTTAATTATGCCCTCCCATCGGATGAATGGCGCCACTACTAGACAACTACTAAGCTATGTATATTGTTGATAAATCGAAATAAATCTTAGTTTTTATAAGGTTATTCCACGCAAGGCAAGTGTTAACCAAGGAGACACTTAAATGTCCAAACACGATACCCCAATGCTAGACGAGCTCGAAAATGGGCCCTGGCCCAGTTTCATCTCTGGAATTAAGCGTTTACGGGACGATCATCCCGACGGTAGAATTAACGGTGTAGCCAATAGTTTACTTGGACAGCTTGAGCATTCTTATGAAACTCGTAAAGGCTACTGGAAAGGCGGTACGGTTTCGATATACGGCTACGGTGCGGGCATCATACCCCGCTTCTCAGAAGTTGCCGAAGCTTTCCCGGAGTCGAAAGAGTTCCACACACTAAGAGTACAACCACCTTCAGGCAATCACTACACCACCGATTCCTTGCGTCAGCTAGCCGATAGCTGGGAAAAGCATGGCTCTGGTCTGGTCACTTTTCATGGCCAGACTGGCAACATCATGTTCATTGGTACAACAACCGAAGGTACTCAGGGTTTCTTTGACGAAATTAACGAATACGGTTTCGACCTCGGCGGTGCCGGGCCGGACGTGCGTACTTCAATCGCCTGTATAGGTGCGGCGCGTTGTGAGCAATCATGCCTCGACGAGCAAAATATTCAGCGTAGCGTAATTAACAACTTCACCGATGATATTCACCGACCTTCCCTGCCCTACAAATTCAAATTTAAAGTCTCTGGTTGTGGTAACGATTGCCAAAATGCCATCGAACGCTCGGATTTTGCCATCATCGGCACCTGGCGCGATGATATGCGTGTTGACCAGGCCCGATTCAAGGAATACGTAGAGAAAAAAGGCAGAGATTACCTCAATGAAAATGTCATCACCCGCTGCCCGACTAACGCACTGAAGATTAACGACGACGATACGCTCGAAGTCGATAATCGCAACTGCGTACGTTGCATGCATTGTTTAAATGTTATGCCTAAAGCGCTCTCACCTGGTCTCGATAAAGGCGCGACAATTTGTATTGGTGGTAAGCGCACACTGAAAATTGGTGACTTGATGGGTACTGTCATCGTACCATTCATGCCACTGAAGACCGAAGAAGATCGCGAGAAACTCAACGAAATGGCTGAAGAGGTCATCGATTTCTGGGCTGAGAATGCGCTCGAGCACGAACGTTGTGGT
>JAUVCH010000098.1 GCA_030595795.1 Gammaproteobacteria bacterium | reverse complement strand
CATGGCTGCGGGCGGTCGTAGGAGACACCCAGACACGCAGTATTCTGGTTTACTTCCACAAAATACCCGTGGCGCTTACCGCGATCGGAGATGCCTTTGACGACCGAAGTCCAGGTCGACTGGTCGTCTAACAAGAATGAGATATCGACATCGTCTTCCCAGGCCAGCAGGTTGCCATTTTCTCGTACAGCGCCCAGAAGAGTTCCACCTTCCAGCCAGTGGACGGTTCCCATATCTGCGAGACAGGAAGAAACGAAGTAGGCGAGGTCTTTCATATGTTCTCGGCAACAGGGTGCCGTATTTAGGCCGAGCCGGTTGGTATACAGATTAAAGGCGCAGGGGAGCGTGTTTTTATTGCATCCATACCATTGAACACCAGCAGCCGATAAATTCAATTCTCGGATACCATGCTGTTTGGCAAATCTCTCAATGTGCCCTTTCGCCTGTGTTTCAAGGACCAGCAAATCATGCTCGGTGAGGGGATACAACTGTCGTTTATTATTCCACTTGTGCCGCAGATACCATGCCAGCTCAATGACAATGGCAGTAATCAGAACGCCATAAAGTTTGGCCGATGGCAAGACGTAAGCTGCGACAATTGCGGGCACAAGCATCCAGAGTCCTGCGTGGTCCCCATGGTTTGCAAAAAATTCAACAACGGGGCGATTGCCCGGTTGGAAGTCGATAGCAGGTGAGGCAATAATTCCGAAAAGGACGATGATGAACCCAGTCAAAAAAGTCATCAATACAATATCGGTGCCTTCTGGCGATACCGACACAAAAGCCACTGTAGCGACCGCCAGAGCAGCAGTTGCGACCACCGTAGAGACACTCAGTTGTTGCCAGTTTCGCGGATACTTCAGGAGCCTTAGAAACGCCAGGTAGGTCGAAATATAGAGAATGGCTGCAATCACTGCGGCGACCGGCCCAGTAGAGAGGAGGTCGCCTATGCTGTTCATTGTATTCGTTTCTCAACCTGGTCTGGTGATTGCTTTATGATTGCTGTTTTGCCGCGATTATCAATTGACGACAGGATGCGCGGTAATATTTCGGTATTGGCGCGTTCAATATCAGCGGCAAAATCGATCTCTATCCATGCCATGCCCGTGATGTCTTCGAAAGCGAAAGTGTCACGTGGCGAGGTTAGAAGAACATCGCGGATTGCCTCCTCGTAGGGCTCCTGGTGGCGGCCCTGACGAATATAGTGTCCAGTTTGAATGATCAGCTTTTTAGCCATGGCCGCTGATAATTTAAAAAACCCAACCGATTCTCCACAGAAATCGAATTCGGCACTTAACCATTTGCGAAATTCTATAATTTTACCGTCGCGCACACATAGTTTGACAGGTTCATCGCCAGATTCGAAATCGCGATCAAGCAGGAAGCAGTTTTGATGTCGTGAGTTAATGAGGTGCGTTATCAGACTGTCGTCATAGAGGACATCGGCGTCCATAAGCAACACTGGCTTCCCGCAATCCAATTCATCGCGCAATACCCACAACGTGACTATGTTACCCGCTTCATAGTTCTCGTTGAACACTGTTCGCACAAAATCCTGCGCCCCTAAGGCAGCAATCTCCCGATCAATGTCCTGATGGTGATAACCAACGCCGAGGACCAGTTCATCAACGCCCTGGCGCTGGAGCTTTTCGATATGATAGTGCAGCAAAGATTTGCCACCAAACCGTAGCAAAATCTTTGCTGACTGCTCATTGCTGGCAAATCCAAGCCTGGCACCGATTCCCGCGGCCAACATAACTACCTTCATAAGTAATACTCTATAATAGCGACCGCTTACAACAAGGTTAAAGCCGCGCCGAATGAGCGGCCAGGCAGCTCGACGCATTGCATTCTTCAAGGGGTAAGGACGCAAAAAAGACCAACCACACAAACTAACATGTGGTATCCGAATTAGCTAGCCGCCGAAGAGGATAGGCCAGAAATTGTTCCAATAGACAAAGAGCGCCTCTCAACGCCAATTGCCAATGCCTGTAAATGGCTGAGGCTGTTGTAGTTAATAAAACAAATTTACTCCCAACGAACCTGATTATCGTTATCGACAGCCGATTGCAAAAGAGCTAACAAAGGAACAGCCCTGGTGTGGATAGAAACCACCGGTTGATCATCTTCTTCCTGTTTCGCGGTTACCACCTGATCTGGCATATTGACCAGACCCTGTTTCAGGTTTTCAAGCGCACTACCGACATTCTCGGCGATTATTCCCCCAGGCACACCGATGCCGTAATCCATCATTTTCAGCATTTTCAAACCAATATCACCCAGCATAGTTATATTGGCATAAGATTTTGTTTTGAACGTAATTAGCATAGACTCCCCCGCAAACAAGACCAACAGGATACTCTGGTGAACAAAAGTTTTCTCACTAATTTAATTGCATTGACTGTCGCTTTTTATGCTCACTTCGCCCATCACGATTTACTCTTTACCATGGCGGTATTTGCACTGTCTGGTGCAATAACCAACTGGTTGGCTATTCATATGTTGTTTGAGAAGGTACCGGGCCTGTACGGCTCTGGTGTAATCCCGGCACATTTTGAAGAGTTCAAACAGGGTATCCGCGATTTGATCATGAACCAGTTCTTTAACGATGAAAACATCGACCGCTTCCTGAACCAGAGTCAGCAAGCTGGGAAGCGCCCTCAACTGGCTGCAGTCATTGGAAAAATCGATCTTTCTCCTGCATTTGACACTCTAGTGAAGACCATCATGGAATCATCATTTGGCAGTATGTTAACAATGGTGGGTGGCGAGGCGGCATTAACACCCCTCAAGCAGCCATTTATCGACAATATGCGGGTTTCAATCGTTAAAATTACCGAGAGCGATGAGTTTTCGACACTATTAATAGAGGCGCTCGAACAGCCCGATGTTATGTCTGATTTAAAACAGGACATCCAGAGCATTATCGACAATCGACTCGAAGAACTCACACCTCAACTGGTAAAGACAATTATCCAGGATATGATTCGCCAGCATCTTGGCTGGTTGGTTGTCTGGGGTGGGATATTTGGTGCTCTGATAGGTTTAATCAGTCGATTGTCGGGCCTTATCTAATCGGGAGTTCTAGAAAATAATGGGATTACTTGTAAGTTCTTATTATTAAACTAATCTCTTATGAATTATTCTCTATCTCAAAACGATTGAATGTCCAAGCCCGGAAAAAATGATCTGTATCCAACCCTGAACTCGGGTTCAACTGCATCAGAAATTGACAGTGCTCATATCGAAACGCTCGATGCTGCATTGCATCGAGAGTGGGCCCTGGGTAGAAATATTATCCTGACCTGGGTTCCACGCGAAACCAGCATCGATGTACTGGTTATTCCTCACTATATGTTAAGCGATATATTTTCCGACCTCGACCACGATACCGATACCGATACGCCCCTCGCCAATAATTCATCGTATGCAATAAAAGACGGTTCCGAAGTAATGATCAGAGATGTCATTTCGGGATCCAAGATGAGTGATGAGGATCATCTGCAATATTTTTCCAGGTTGTTTGACACCGAGCCACAGCGAATCGAGCTACCCTTTACACCGGGCGTAGAAATTTCGCATCAGACCATCGAGTCGATGATTAAACGATACGGTATATCCTATGTCGAAGACCGGGCCGTAGTGTTGTTCGACATTGTTGAATTTTCACTGCTATCGCCGCTTGAACAGGTTGCTCAACTTAACAGCCTGGCTTATTCAATTAACTCCGCCTACTCAAAAATGCTGGATAACGATATTTACGTTAATTTTGCGCGAACCACCACCGGCGATGGCTTCTATATCTGGAACCGAGATCGCGATATCCATGCCAACGTCGATCTATACCATTTTATGCATTTAATATTAGCCGATAACGCAATTGCGCGTAGCAAGTCTTCGAGTAGTTCGACACCCCTGTTACGCACGGGTTTCCATGTTGGGGGCCATTATGAATTTTATCAGTCGGAAGGCCTGAGCCCGACCATTTATAGCTATATTGTCGGAGACGTTACCATAGAATTATCGCGCATTGTTGACCAGGCGCTACCCGGGCAGGTCTTACTCGGTGACTTCCTGGTGCCGATATACGACGACGAGGATAATACCCGGTTCAAAATCGATACCATTCAATTCATCGACGCGACCCAGAAAAGACTTTCGAGCTTAAATGGCCTGGAGCTTTCAGGTGACAAAATCAATTCGATAAATTGTTATCTAACCGGGGATAAAATGGGTGATAGAAGCGAGTTTACGGTGCATCGCTACATGGTGGTGGACAAACATTTTAAAGGGCGACATGTTTATAACGCCAAGATCAATATTTACCGTGAGGATTCAGAGCCGGTTTTTCTTGGTCTGCAAAACAGCGAACTGGAAAAATTCAAGGCAGTGTTTAGCAACTTTATCACGCCAACTACCTGACCACGTATATCCTTTACAGGAAGTTAATCGCAATAATACTGAATTAAATTCTCGTCGCTACCATCGACCGAATGTCCTAGACTAATAAAACCAGTACCAACTAGGGTCAGTTCTTCGCGACGCAAAAATATTTCCTGACCTTCCTGAGTCTTAACAAAGGTGCCATTAGTACTTTGGTCAGTAATAATGAACTTGCCACGACGATGTTCAACTTTGGAATGATAGCGTGAGATAAGATCACCATCGACCACCATATCACAGTCCTTACCACGCCCCAGCACATAAGCGGTAGTCTCCCTCGGAATCGAATGGTGGTTACTGTGGTAGGTTAATTTTAGAGTTTCCGATTGATGTTGGCGAGCAGGATTGGTGAAACTGCTGGCAGTTGCCATATTGGTGACATCACCATCGTCTTCCCAGGCAAACATATAAACATCTAACGCTTCTTTTCGCCCCTTAACACGAAGGTGATCGAATGGGCGCATACCGTTTATCAGTTCGGTGTTTTTAAGCATGAATGATAATTCTTTACTACAGAGAATTTGCCTTGCACCAGCCATACCTACAATGCGTGCAGCTACATTAACCGTGTCACCGAAAATATCATCGTCTTCGAGAATTGCACTGCCATATTGCATACCGATGCGAATCGAGACACCAACATTTTCTGTCGAGTGATCGTCTTCCATCGCTTCCTGTATGGCGCGGGCTGCGAATACAGACTGATCAATATCGGTGAAGTAAACCAGGATTTCATCACCAATGGTTTTAACCAGTTCGCCATCGTATTGCCTTACAATTGATATGAGCGTATCGAGTGCTCTCGATATCCTTTCACGAGCCAGATCATCGCCCATATTTTCGTACATGGCGGTGCTACCGGCAACATCCGCAAACATTACGACGCATTTGATGGTTGTTCGCGTCATTGGTGATTTATTTATCCCTTCTAATATCGATCAACTGAATATTCATAACAAGTTAAGACCTTACTTAATGTTTATATAGCATGTTATTGAAATTAATGGAAATACTCTAGCAGTTATTTAGAAGAAATATAATCGATGGCGCGTGAAATTCGCTCGATTGTTCTTGTCTTACCGATCATCGCGACGGTCTCATCGATCGGTGGAGAAAACGACCCACCAGTAACCGCAACTCTTAAAGGCTGGCCAACTTTACCCATATTGATGTCCAATTCGTGGGTGGCCTCCTCAATTACTTGATGAATACTGCCTTTTTCCCAGAACTCTAAATTTGAAAGTTTATCGAGCAATAAACCAAGCGGTTCAATTGCCACCGACTTCAGGGCCTTTTTGGCTGCTTTCGAATCGTATTCGTCAAAATCCTGGAAATAGTAAAGAATACTGTCGGCCAACTCGTTAACAGTCGATACACGCTGACGGTATAGATCAACAATATTCTCAAAGTCAGATCCTGATTGGTGCTCAACATTTATTTTGACCAACCTTTGTTCGACCAGCTTGACGATATTCGTCAATGGCAGGCTCATTAAATACTGCTGATTAATCCATTTCAGTTTGTCTGTGTTAAAGCTTGAGGCAGACCGGTTAATATCGTCGAGCGAAAAGTACTCGATCATTTCCTCAATACTAAATAACTCCTGATCACCATGTGACCAGCCCAGACGCACCAGGTAATTGAGTATGGCTTCGGGTAGATAGCCATCGTCGAAATATTGCATCACGCTAACTGCACCGTGGCGTTTGGACAGTCGCTTTCCGTCGTCACCCAGAATCATCGGTACATGCGCATATTCTGGACACTTGGCACCGAGCGCTTTGAGAATGTTAATTTGTCGGGGGGTATTATTCACATGATCATCACCGCGAACCACATGGGTAATATTCATATCCATATCATCAACGATTACTGACAAATTGTAGGTTGGGGATCCATCGCTACGCTGAATAATAAGATCATCAAGTTCCTGGTTACTGACGCTTATTTCTCCTTTCACATGATCAGTAAAAACAACTTCTCCCTGTTGGGGGTTTTTAAAACGAATGACTAGCTCCTTTTCTCCTTCAGGATGTAAGCTCAGTTCTCGACAACAACCGTCATAACGTGGTTTTTCCTTGTTGGCCATTTGAGTTTCGCGCAGGCTTTCCAATCGCTGTTTAGAACAGGAACAGTAATAAGCATCGCCTTGATCGACTAATTGTTGAATAGCAGTTTTATACCGGTCGAATCGATGGGTTTGAAAAATAGGCCCCTCGTCATAATCGAGGTTTAACCAGTCCATGCCATCAAGAATAGCCTGTACCG
This sequence comes from Gammaproteobacteria bacterium, assembly GCA_030595795.1. Lineage (GTDB taxonomy): Bacteria > Pseudomonadota > Gammaproteobacteria. The sequence continues at coordinate 8,180 of JAUVCH010000098.1, read as the reverse complement.
AAGCCTCGGTAGAGCGTTCGAGGTCGGTATCTTCGATACGCAGAACAAATTTTCCACCCATTTTCTTACTGTAAAGCCAGCAAAAAAGGGCTGTGCGAGCACCTCCAACGTGTAACACGCCAGTCGGGCTGGGCGCAAAGCGGGTCTTGATCATTGATGAATCTCGAAGTGGGTAAATAAAGCGCGGTATTCTAACAAAATCTGCGACATAAAAGTTTCAAAAACGCATTAATATCCAGTTTAGTCCATGCATACAGCCAAGCGCATATATTCCAGCCAATACATCATCGACCATAATACCAAAGCCGCCGCCTATACCTTTATCGGCCAGTTTGACTGGCCAGGGTTTGACGATATCGAAGAATCGAAACAGTACAAATCCAGCCAAAACCCATTGCCAGTTGACGATTGGCACAGCAATCATGGTAATCCAGAAACCGATGAATTCATCCCAGACGATGCCACCATGATCGTGTACACCTAATGCATGACTGGTGAAGCCACAAAGATAAACGCCGATAACAAAGCCAACCATCAGGATGGCTAAATATGGCAATAGTTCGAGCTGGCTTAATAATAAGTAAGGTGGAATTGCCGCAAGTGTGCCCATTGTTCCAGGTGCATATGGTGACAGACCAGAACCAAACCCAACCGAAAGGAAGTGTCGGGGGTCGAGCAACAAAGCAGGTGGAATCGGTTTATTCGCCAAAATGCTGGTACCCCTTTGAATGAGTCAGGTCGATAGAATTTTTTTCCGCTTGCAAATAATAACCTGACTCGGTTATTTGTCCGATTTCCTGTAACTGACAATCTGGATTATTTTGATTCCACCTGGTAATTTGATCTTTGTATTCTGATGGCATGGTTAAACAAAGTTCGTAATCATCCCCTCCCCCAAGTGCATACTCATAGGCGCCACTACTTCTAATCCACTCGTTGACAGGTAAATCGTTTTGTCTGATCAAAGCCCCGACCCTACTTTTGTCCAGAATGTGTTTTAAATCACCCACCAACCCGTCGGATATATCTATCGCAGCCGTTGCATAATCCTGTAAAAAATCGGTTAGACAAAGACGAGGGGTAGGACGGTTGATTGAATTAGTACAAAGCTCTATCAAATTGTCATCTAATTTAGACCTACCCTGTAAATAGGCTAATCCGAGAGCAGCATTTCCTAACTGCCCCGAAACCAGGATCAAGTCACCAGGCTGCGCACCACTTCGCGTGATATATTTTCCTTTGTCGACCAGTCCTGTGACCTGAATAGTGATAGACAAGGAACCATGGCAAGTATCACCGCCCACAAGCTCGATTTGATATTGATCAGCAATTTCACTCAAACTCTGCGAAAAAGTTTCGAGCCAATGTTCATTAGTATCGGGGATGGTTAAAGATAATAAAAACCAGGCCGGGGTCGCACCCATCGCCGCCAGGTCACTCAAATTCACGGCCAGCGCTTTATGGGCAATATCGGCAGGACTGGTCTCTAGCGGGAAATGCACACCGGCGATCAAGGTATCAACACTCATCACCGCCTGTTTACCGTCAGGTATTTCTAATATTGCTGCATCATCCCCCTGGGATAACTTCGACGTCCACTCGCTAACTCCAATGTCAGCAAAATATTTTGGTATGATGGTGAATTCAGCCTGAGGCATAAATCGAACTCGGTGTCCGCTTGACTAACCCGCTGTTTCCACTTGGCGCATTTCACGAGACAGTGGATCGAGTACGCCATTGATGAATTTATGGCTCTCATCGGCACCGTAGGTCTTCGCCAGATTCACGGCCTCGTTGATGACGACTTTATAAGGAATTTCGAGATGATGCATGAACTCGTAGGTTGCTATTCGTAAGATATTGCATTCGATGGGATCAATGTGATCCTCAAAGTTTTCCACGTATTTTCGATATATTTCATCTAGCTCGCTAGCCTGCGATGGAATTTTATACAGTAATTCGAGAAAGTATTCCTCATCGCCGGACGATACGCCCTGATCTTCGAGATAATGGTTTCTTATCCAGTCGAGATCTTCACCGGAAAGCTGCCATTGATAAAGGGCCTGTAAGCCCTTGTCACGGGCATGCTTGCGTTTTTTTATAAAACGCTTGTCGTTGGGATTATTTGGCATTGACCGAGGTTAACCAATTTTCCGCAGCAAGCTGATCATTTCCATTGCTGTCATCGCCGCATCGGCACCCTTGTTACCCGCTTTGGTGCCAGCCCGCTCGATCGCCTGTTCAATGCTGTCAGTGGTTAAGACACCGTTAATCACCGGAATTGAATGCTGTAATGCCAGCGACGATAATGCCTTCGCATTTTCGCCTGCGACAAAATCGAAATGCGGCGTGGATCCGCGGATAACGGCACCGAGGCCGATGATTGCGTCAAAACTGCCGGATTGGGCATATTTTTGAACTATCAGTGGCATTTCGAATGCACCTGGAACATGGCTGACGGTAATATCGCCTGGCTTTATGTCAGCTCGTTTCAGGGTATCGAGTGCGGCTGCTAACAGGCTCTCGACAACAAATCCATTAAAACGACCAACGACGATGGCAATCTTCGCTTTATCGACGCTGATATCACCGTTCACTTCATTTACTTCGCTCATAAGCTATCTCCTCTTTGCTGCGTCGCAGGCTTTAATCTGTATAGTATTCGACAATTTCGAGACCGAAACCGGCCAGGGCATGGAAGCGTTTTGGTGCACTCATCAGGCGCATTTTCCGCACACCGATATCGGCCAGTATTTGCGCACCGATTCCATAGGTTCTTAAATCTTCGCTTTGCTCCTCTTCGGCCTGAGCCTCTTCTCGAATCAACGATTCGATTTGCATCACCAGGTCTTTTGGTGTCTCGGGCTGGCACAGGAAAACAATAACACCTTCACCTGCTTTATTAACAGTGTCCATGACATCGCGCAATGGCCAGCCACGACCAATAGTACCCGAGAGCGTATCGGTGAGCGTGTTTTGCACATGTACGCGAACCGGTACCGGTTGATCGGGATCGATATCACCTTTTACTAAGGCGAGGTGCAATTCCTGGGCAATGCTATCCTCGTATGCATAGAGCTGGAAATCACCGAAATCGGTTGGGAATTTCGATTCGACAATACGCTCGACGGTGTTTTCGTTTTCAATTCGGTATCGAATTAAGTCTTCGATAGTGCCTATTTTAAGACCGTGTTCTTTGGCGAATTTTTCAAGATCGTTACGTCTCGCCATTGTGCCGTCTTCATTGAGAATTTCGACGATGACCGCCGCAGGTTCGAAACCGGCAAGACGCGCCAGATCGCAACCCGCTTCGGTGTGGCCTGCTCGAATTAACACGCCACCTTTACGCGCCATAATCGGAAATACATGGCCAGGTTGCACGATACTTTCCGGGGTTGCATTTGCATTAACTGCGGCTAGCACTGTGGTCGCGCGATCGGAAGCCGAGATGCCAGTCGTCACACCCTCGGCAGCTTCGATAGAAACCGTAAAATTAGTTTCCATATGCGCCTGATTATCACCCACCATGAGCGGCAGACGTAGTTGCTGACAGCGTTTCTCGGACAGCGTCAGACAGATCAATCCCCGTCCAAACCGCGCCATATAGTTAATCGAGTCGGCGTTAACCACCTCAGCCGCCATGAGTAAATCGCCTTCGTTCTCACGGTCTTCATCATCCATAATCACAACCATTTTACCGGCTTTGATATCTTCGATAATTTCCTGAGTGGTGTTTAAATTCATAATATTCTGTTCATTCAATAAATCCTGACTCTGCTAAAGCACTTAATATTTGGTTGTCAGATATAGGTGTCTTGTCGGCCTTGCCAGTGATCAGGCGCTCCAGATAGCGCGCGATTATATCAACTTCGATGTTGACCTGCGTGTTTTCCTGATAATTTCCGAAGATAGTTTTCTGCTGGGTGTGTGGCACGATATTGACCTCAAACAGATTATTTTCAACCCAGTTGACCGTTAAGCTCGTACCATCGATAGTCACGGAACCCTTCTCTGCTATATAGTGCTGCAACGACGCATCCACTTCGAATCGATAGCGAATCGATCGTGCGTCCTCTATCAGCGATACCACAGACCCAACACCATCGACATGACCACTCACCAGATGCCCACCCAAAGCTGTATTAAGTGTCAGCGCTTTTTCAAGATTGACTGGACTGCCTGTTTTCAGGGAACCCAGACTGGTTTTATCCAGTGTTTCCAAAGAAACATCCGCAGCAAAGCCTTGAGTGTCATACGATACAGCGGTTAAGCAAACACCATTCACGGCGATGCTATCTCCGAGTTCACTATCACTTAGCTGAAGATCGGCCGTATTGATAACGAGACGTTTATCGCCGCCGTCCGATTCTATGCTCGCTATCGAACCAACTGCCTGGATAATCCCGGTAAACATTATTCCTTCACTGCCATGCTATAACTGGTCATAGGCAGTGCCGAACCATTGTCGAAAGTTGCCCCCGCAGTGACACCCGCTTTAGCGATTTGCTCAGCATCATCCAGTTGATCGTAAACCGCATACATGGCACCAAGGGCGAATTCGGAACCCGAACCAACCGCCCAGAAGCGGGAATACTGATCGACTTCGCGTAGCGAATAAAGCCCGAATATACCGTTCGCATTCATAATCAGGGCATCGACTCGTGACGACTCGTAAGAATCCTCGTCCTCCTCTTTGCTATTGAGAAAATACTCTTCTTTCAAGATTGGGTGAATCGTTTTCAGGGTATTGAATATGGTCAACCGATTGGAAAAATCTATTTTGTCGGAGTGATTGATGATCAGGCTCTGCATGACCAGTTGATGCGCAGCACTACCGACTATGCCCATATAGTTTTCAGAAGCGACTCCGGTGAAACGTAAAATTTTATCCGAGTCAGTGACATACTCAGCCGCCTGTTTGGTATCGCCAAAGCTGGTCAAACTATCAGCAGCGATGCAGGCAACATTATTCTTTAATACAGCAACGATGGTAGACACGACTAGCGCCACTCCGGTATCAAGGTTATACGAATATCTTCGCCTACATTGCGAAGCTGTTTTATTTTACACTTTGGCGCAGCATCCATATCGATTAATTCACCCAGGTTGAATAAGCCACGAGCCTGATTACCAAGGAATTGCGGCGCTAGATAGAGTACCAACTCATCTACCAGTTTTTCACGCATCAAAGTACCTGCGAGAGTCTGGCCACATTCGGTATGAGCTTCATTAATTTCCCGCGAGGCCAGATGTTTGAATAACTGGTGGAGATTTACATGGCCATCAAGGTCGTCAAGTACTGTTATATCTGCCCCAGCAGCAACTAATCGCCTGTGTTTATCTTTGTCAGTAATCAAGGTATAAATCCACACAGCACCATCTGTGTTGAATAGCTTTTCTTTGCCGCTTAATTGCAATTGTGAATCTAAAACCACTCGTACTGGCTGCCTGACTTCTCCTTGTTGCCCCAACTCTTCCGATGACAAACGGACATTCAAAGATGGGGAGTCGGCTAAAATAGTCGCTGCACTGGTTAATATGGCACCGCTGCGCGCTCTTAAAAACTGTACATCACGTCTGGCCGCCTCACCCGTTATCCATTGGCTAATACCATTATTCAAAGCCGTTCGCCCATCGAGCGAACCGGCCATTTTCAACCGTATAAACGGTCGATTGTTTTCAAACCGAGAAACGAAGCCACAGTTTAATTCGCGTGCCTGTGCTTCGAGCACACCGGTAATCACAGCTATCCCAGCTTGCTTTAACCTGGCAATCCCTTCTCCTGCGACCAGCGGATTAGGGTCCTGCATTGCAATAATTACTTTTGTTGGCTTCATTTTTAACAAAGCATCTACACAAGGTGGTGTTTTTCCTTGATGCGAACAGGGTTCGAGGGTGATATAAATATCGCATCCCAGTTCTATGTCTGCATTGTTGATGGCATTTATTTCGGCGTGCGGCCCGCCTGCATATTCGTGCCAGCCTTCGGCCAGCAAGGTATTATCTTTCACTATTACACAGCCAACTCGCGGATTAGGAGCGGTCGAATAAAGCCCTTTTCGTGCAAGCTGAAGCGCCTGCGACATCCAGTATTCGTTGTTGGCAAGGGTTGGCATAAAGCTAACGGGTTTAACTCGGGACTATTCGTCTTCGTCGATTAAGGGAACCTGGCGTCGTTGCATTTCTGGCGTTGGCTCGGCAGCCAGAGTCTGTATTACCTCTTCGAAGGCCTGAATATCTTCAAAGCTTAGATAAACCGATGCGAAACGAATATAGGCGACGTGATCTAAACGTTGCAGTTCGTGCATCACCATATCGCCAATTTTACGCGTCGATATTTCTCGGGCTTCGATACCGAGTAGCTGCTTTTTTATCCGACTTATAGCATCTTCGATTAACTCGGCCGAAACCGGGCGTTTTTCCAGCGCACGCATCATGCCATTACGTAAACGCCTTTCATCGAAGGCATCACGACTACCATCACTCTTAATCACCATTGGCATGTTTAGCATCGGTGACTCGTAAGTAGTAAAACGAGCTTCGCAGGAATTACACTCTCTCCTACGGCGAACCTGTGTCGATTCCTGAGCCAGTCTGGAATCGACGACACGTGTGTCCGGTGTACCGCAGAAGGGGCATTTCATGAAATTACAGAATTAATCTCTGTAGACGGGTAAACGCTGGCAGATTTCGGCAACATTCGCCTTAACCGTAGCAATCACATCATCGTCACCCATGTTTTCGAGGATATCGCAGATCCAGTTTGCCAGATCGCGAGACTCGGCTTCGTTAAAGCCTCGTGTCGTAATTGCCGGTGAACCAATTCGTAGTCCAGAAGTGACAAAAGGAGACTGTGGATCGTTTGGAACCGAGTTCTTGTTCACGGTGATGTGTGCCTTGCTAAGTGCTGCATCGGCATCTTTACCAGTAACACCCTGTTTAATCAAAGACAACAGGAATAAATGATTGTCGGTACCATTCGACACAACCTCGAAACCGCGTGAGATAAACTCTTCAGCCATCGCATTGGCGTTGACTAACACTTGCTTTTGATATTCGACGAAGTCGTCACTCATGGCTTCTTTGAACGCGACGGCTTTCGCAGCGATTACGTGCATTAAAGGACCACCCTGGGTGCCAGGAAAAACCATTGAGCTAAGCTTCTTTTCGATTTCGGGATTGGATTTAGCCAGAATCACGCCACCGCGCGGACCACGTAAAGTTTTATGCGTGGTAGATGTGCAAACATCAGCAATGTCAACTGGGCTTGGGTATAAGCCAGCGGCAACCAGGCCTGCAACGTGAGCCATATCAACAAACAGATAGGCACCAACACTGTCGGCAATATCGCGAAAACGCTGCCAGTCCATGATGCGCGAGTAGGCAGAAAATCCAGCAATTATCATTTTTGGTTTATGCTCTTTGGCCAATGCTTCGACCTGATCATAATCGATTTCGCCAGTTTCATAATCCAGACCATACTGTACTGCATTAAACAGCTTGCCAGAGAAGTTAACTTTGGCACCGTGGGTCAGGTGTCCACCATCCGCCAGGCTCATACCTAACACGGTATCACCGGCATTTAACAGTGCAAAGTAGACAGCCGCGTTAGCCTGTGACCCTGAGTGTGGCTGCACGTTGGCATAATCTGCATTAAACAATTTCTTAACACGGTCAATCGCAAGATCTTCGGCAACATCGACGTGCTCACAACCACCGTAATAGCGCTTTGAAGGGTATCCCTCGGCGTACTTGTTGGTCAGAACCGATCCCTGAGCCTGCATAACCCGTGGGCTGGTGTAGTTCTCGGATGCGATCAACTCGATATGATCCTCCTGACGCACGACTTCATCCTGCATTGAAGCCCACAATTCGGGATCGAAATCTGCAATATTCATAGATTTGGAAAACATTGTGTTACCCTCGACTGAAAAAGAATGCGAGTTTACTAAACCGTCCTGCAATAATCACCCTAAATCACGACACAATCGATTGAATTATCGGCATAATTTCGAAATAAAATAGATATAGACATACTAGTGGGATATTTCCGCTAAAACAGCATGGTTGAATTGCTCAAAATAAGGATTATATTACTATCTATATCAATCTACATGACAGGTACGTAGCTATGGAAAACGTTGGAATTTACACACCACCTCAGAAAAAGAAACCCATTA
>JAUVCH010000139.1 GCA_030595795.1 Gammaproteobacteria bacterium | reverse complement strand
GGGCACAATTTATTCACTATCACGGTAAGCCATACCCTCCCATTTATAGCGAGGCATTAGCGTTATTAGATATGTTCCCATCAAGGGTACTGGTCGTTGGCGACGCTTTTGAAACTGATATACAAGGGGGACGAAATGCTGGCCTGAATACCTGCCTGATCGCCTCAGGAATACATCAGAATGAATTATTTCCGCTTTCATCCAGTACAGTGCAATCAGTAGCACCAGCCAATGCAATACCCACCTACACCAGTGAATACCTCGCATGGTAAATTCAACGTCGTTACCCAGTTTAAGAAATCGCTACTATGTCATGCGCCATGGTCAAAGTTTGGCCAACACCGCAGGATTGATTGTCAGCCACCCCGAAAATGGTGTGAATAACTACGGACTAAGTGACAAAGGGCGTCAACAGGTAGAAGCCGGTATTAACGACGGCGCTTTACCGGCGACCATACGACTATTTAGCTCAGATTTTATGCGGGCGCTGGAAACCGCCGACATCGTCCATCAGCGCCTCGGTTGTATCCAACCTGTAACATTTGATAAACGTTTACGTGAACGCCATTTTGGGGAACTGGAACTCGGCCCGGATACTCGATACCCGGAAATTTGGGCGCTCGACCAGCACTATCCTGATCACTGCGAGCACGGTGTGGAATCGGTGAATTCGGTAATTCAAAGGGCGAGTACTGTGATACTCGAATACGAAGAAAAATTCCAGTCAGAAACATGTCTACTGGTTGCTCATGGTGATATTTTGCAGATACTGCAAACGGCTTTTTCCGGTATTCCTGCTACACATCATCGACAGTTGCCGCATCTTGAAACTGCCGAGATCCGTGAGTTGAAGCAGGTGTAAAAATTTCAGCCGATTTCTTTACCATCCCAGTAGGCTTTTATCTCAAGAACCTCAGGTAAATTAGATATAAAAACATCTATCAATCGAGGGTCGAAATGCGATCCTGCATCCTTTTTTAATAATTCAATCGCTTGCTCGCTAGACCAGGCTTTTTTATACGGTCGATTCATTGTCAACGCATCGAATACATCGGCGATCGCGACTATGCGCGCGCTCTCTGGAATGGTTTCACCAGCCAGACTTTCCGGGTATCCAGAACCATCCCATTTTTCGTGATGATAATGGGCCACTTCGGCTGCCAGTTGAAATATGGGGGTATCACTTTCGCTGAGAATTTGAAATCCGATTTTCGCGTGGGTTTTCATAATTTCCCACTCTTCTTCGGTCAATTTCCTGGGGGCTTTTAAGATTGAATCGGGGATACCTATTTTACCCGTATCATGCATTGAGGCCGCCAATTCCAGTCTTTCTGAATCTTTAACTGGCCAGCCCAAAGCTCGGGCCAAAGCGCCTGAATAAGCACCCATGCGCCATATATGAACTCCCGTATCGCTATCATTATAATGGCCTGCTTCACCTAGCATGACGATAGCGGCTCGCTGAGTCTGCTCGAGTTCTCGAGTTCTCTCTTCGACCATTTTACGACAGGCACGCTGTTGATTTGCCAATGCCAGATGAGATTTTACCCGTGCTTTAACCAAATCGATCTTTACCGGTTTGGTGACATAATCGACCGCTCCGACTTCAAAACCTGATCGCTCATCATTTGCCTCAGTCAATGCGCTGACGAAAATTACCGGAATATCTGCTGAAGCAGCGCGAGACTTTAATATCCGGCACACTTCATAGCCAGACATACCGGGCATCATAATATCCAGTAATATCAGGTCCGGAGGTGTTTGCTCAACGATTGCCAGGGCTTCTACACCACCAGGCGCAGTCAGTATCGAATACTGATCTTCCAGCATCCCTGTTAAAACAGCTATGTTTAATGGCGTATCATCGACTACTAATATAGTTTGCTTATCGTTCACTTATTTTTATCCCTGAAATACGGCTGTGATACCTAATACTAACTGAGTTTATATTACGCTTGAGCTATTTGATCAAATTGTTTATAGAACTTCATCAGGAAAACTAATAAATCGCCCCATACTCAGGCGATCCTCAACTTCAAAACCCAATGATCGATAAAACTCAGCGACTTCGGTATTGGTCGCGCGAATCTGTAAATTTACTTTAATACAGCCGATATCTGCGAGCGCTTTCATGGTAAATTCCACCAGCTGCCGACCCGCTCCGCTACGACGATATTCAGGTAATATACCTACTGCGTAAAGCCAGCCTCGATGACCGTCATAACCGGCCATACAGGCCCCTACAAGCTGCTCGTCGATTTCAGTGAGAAAAATTAAATCATCCACTGCCAACTTGGCATCTATCACCCTGGAGGGCGCATTATGCGGTGGATCATCGGGAAAAATCGTTCCCCAAAGAGCCGTCAGCTGACCTTTATCCTGTGATTGATACTTTCTGATTCTCATTTTATTAACCAACCTGACTTTACCGACAAAGTCTACCAGATCATCAAAATACCAACATGAAAATGGCTTATCAAACCACCGAGCGCCAACCCGCGCAGTACCTGCTGCACGCCAACTAGTATGATCAAAACTGCTGCGACCCGGAATAATCGACTACGCAAGACCACACTTAGCTTGGCAAATACAAATCCCATACTTAACATTGCGGGCAGAGTTCCGAGCCCGAAAAAGAACATGATTAAACCGCCGCGTAGTGGGCTTTCAGAAGTGGCGGCTAATAAAGCCATCGCATAAACCGGCCCGCAGGGCAGCATACCGTTCGCCATGCCCAGGCCAAAAGGAGCGGCCGGATGGGCTGAAATCATTAACCGGCGAATACGTTCACCAACCCATTTGGCCAGACTGGCAGACTCTAGCCATCGCAAGCCCCCGAATACACCCATTAAATTCAGGCCAATGGTCAGCATCATTAATCCGACAAACACCGAAAGCCCGACTTGCCAACCCTGCCCCAACGCCGTCAGTTGAAGACTCGAACCTATAGTAGCCGTGATCAGACCTATCAGTACATAGGTACTAATTCGCCCGCATTGATACAGTAACAACGGACTAGTTACCGAACCTTTCATTTGCTTTTGTTGAATCGAGAAAGCGCTGACGAGCGAACCACACATACCTGCACAGTGGCTCAATCCGGTAAAGAAACCTGTCGCTAACAGAATCAGAAAAGTCGTCGAACCAACCATATCGAAGGAGCCTTGGAGGATATATTAAACCGCTTTTTCGGTGGACTCTATATAGACTGCGAGCAGGCAACCATTTTTAGTAGTCGAACAATGCTCGGTACCACTTCTCATAAACACCAGATCGCCAACTCTATATTCGGTGCCATCGTTATCGGTGATATCACCGCTCAGCAGTAAAAACTCTTCGTGGCCTATATGTTCATGCGGGATAGTGGTGGTACCCGGCTCCATCTTATAGACATGAAAACCGACGCCCGGTTTATGCTCGCGATTCAATTGCAGAACACTGCCATCGGTATCACCATTTTCGTTGATAAATGGCTCGTATTCAGATTCGTGAATATTGGCAATGACTCGATCGCCCGACTTGACTGCTTTCATTAGTTTGCTACTCGACTGTAATCAGGATTTCAATTCTGCAACTTCTCGGCGAAAAGGCAAGTCGTCACCGATATCTGGCATGTCGAGTTCACGCGCATAACGATGACCAGCATAAGTCGCCCAGGCAATCGGCGCAGGCGCCTGTGCATCACCGATGAGTTTGATGCTTTCGATGCCCTTGTCTGCCCATTCGTTTTCTCTTGCTAACAATTCATTCCATACGGCATCGTCACCAATCCGGGACGTTACCATGACAACGGCATTCGCCTTATGCTCTTTTCTTTGGCCAGAGAATACACACTCCGATTCGACACTTTGCTGACTTATCTGTGAAATCGCCCGGTTAAGTACGATATCTACACCGATTTCGACTAAATGTCGATGGATAGTCGCCTGCTCCAGCGTATTATTAGTCCATTCAGACACATAAGCCGCCGGAGTAACCAGTGTAACCCTGGCTCCTTGTTCAACCAGTTTTTCAGCGATCACACCGCCCATGTAATAGTGGTCATCGTCGAACAAAATGACTTCACCTTCGACCTTTTGTCCATTCATTATATCGTCCGGCGTATAAACCGGTATCGATCCATCGGTGGGCATGGGCACTACATGTACTCGAGACACACCATCGTTTCGCCAGCCCGATCCAGTTGCCAGCGCTACATGCTGAAACCCAAAATCGAGAATATCATCGGCGCTAAGTCGGTTATCCAGGTAGATATCGACATTTTCCATTTGACTAAGCTGGTATTCGCGGTAATCGGCAACACGTCCCCATGCTGAAAGCCCTGGCAATTGTCTCTCGCGGGCCACTCGTCCTCCGAGTTGAGTGCTGGCTTCAGCTAAAACCACCTGATATCCGCGTAACCCCAAAGCTCTTGCGGCTTCAAGTCCGGCAGGGCCAGCCCCGACGATTAAAATCGATTCGCTATCGCCTTTGGCCTGCATTTTTTCAGGATGCCAGCCCTTGCGCCACTCTTCCATGAAAGTCGGATTTTGCGTGCAACGCGATATCGACATGGTCATGTCACCACTAATGCAAATATTACAGCCAATGCATTCTCGAATATCTTCGATACGACCTTCGTCGATTTTTTGGGGTAGGAAAGGGTCGGCAATCGAAGGGCGAGCGCAACCGATAAAGTCGAGCGTGCCGGATCTAATCTGCTTCACCATCACGTCCGGAGAAGTAAATCGGCCCACACCGACGACCGGTTTCGAAGTCAGAGACTTAATGCCACTAACCAGGTCTTGCTGCGCAGCTTCTTCCTTAAAACGTGACGGACCGGAACAATCTTCCCAGGCGCCGTGAGCGAGGTCCCAGAGGTCTGGCAAATCGCTATGCATTTCGATTAAATCGCGTACTTCGTTATTAGAGAAACCCAGATCTCCTATCGCTTCGTCGAGTGATAAACGCAGCGTAATACCACAGGTATCGCCAATCACATCTTTACCCTCTTCGATGAGTTCGCACATGAGTCGTGATCGGTTCTCCAGACTACCACCGTATTCGTCGGTGCGGTGATTGGTCGCGGTCGAGAGAAAATGCTGGATGATGCCAAAACCATGCGCGCCATATAGACACACCAGGTCGTAGCCAGCAGTTTTTGCGCGCTTGAACGCATTGCGATGCCAACGGCGTAAATCGCGAATATCTTTTCGGGTCATGCCGCGCGCAGAAACCGGATCGTTGGTAAAGGTACGAATCGGCATCGCGCTTGGCGCTCGTGGCACTTCCTTGCTGTAAAGATTAGGCCCGTTAACACCCGAGTAAGCCAGCTCAATACCAGCTAACGCATCGTATTCGTGCATCGCGTCGGACATTTTCCCCAGCATTGGCATATCTTCGTCGTCCCAGAGATGCAGTTCAATGAATGGAGAAATTTCGGATGTATGATGTATCTCGGCCTGCTCGGTGAAAATCACACCCCAGCCACCTTCGGATTTCACTCGGCGCATTTCAGCCACTGCCGACGGGTCGCGGTAGCCAGCACCATTACAATGTGGCACCTGATAGAAACGGTTTTTCGCGGTGACCGGCCCAATAGTTACTGGCTCGAATAAAATGTCGTATCGGGAATCTCTAGTCATGTTACTAACTCTCGAAGTTAATCATGCCGGGAATACTGTCGGTACTTATTTGCTCGCAGCAAAATTCATTAAACAGTTCCACGACCATGGTTTTTCTAGCATTCGCCAGCGTAGCAATACCCAAAGTCAAACCCGGAGGGGATCCCGATAAAGGCACGTAGGCGAGTGCGCTACCATCAAGCGACTTTTGGTTTAAGGGTCTAACATTGGCAAGACTAAAACCATAGCCCTGAGCGACCAATGCTCGCTGAACTTCGATATGACGAGTTCGGGCATGGATATTGGGTTTGAGGCTGTGACTGGCAAACAAAGACATGAAATAAGTATCGCTTAGCGGTAAGTCGAGAAGGATAAATTTCTCGTCGGCGAGGCTGGTCAGCGAGATAGTTTTTTTGTTGGCCAGCCCATGATCGGCAGGTAGCAGCACATAGGGCTTTAACTCAACCAGTGCAGTAAAATTCACATCACTATCGAGTTGCAAATCGTAGGTTAGCGCCAGATCAATACTTCCTTTTTTCAACTTGTTCAATAAATCAATCTGATCGCCTTCGCTTACACTGACCTCGACACCTTGATTGTCCAGCATAAAAGCATGACAAAGCTCAGGTGTGACTATCGGGGCCAGCGGAATAAAGCAACCAACATTAATCGATCCGAAAATCTGCTCGGACAGCTTGCCAGCAAAGCTTCGCAGTTCGTTGGCATCGCGTAAAAGCATCTTCGCACGCTCATGAACTTGACTACCCGCAGTCGTCAGGCTCATGCCCCGTGCATGGTGACGGATAAACAGCTGCAATTGGAACACGTCCTCCAGATGCGTGATAGCATTGGAAATTGACGGCTGTGAAACATGGATATTTTCCGCCGCATTCAAAATACTACCCGCTTCTCCTGCCGCGACGAAATAAGACAATTGTTTCAGAGAAAATTGCATCATGAAGTTACTCTGGAATAACCGCAATCACGTCGATTTCCATCAACCACTCGGCCTGGCCCAGACCAGCCACAACAATCCCGGTCGATATTGGAAATACACCTTTCAACCATTTACCTACTACCTGATAAACCGGTTCGCGATATCGCGGATCGGTAATATAAGTCGTGGTTTTGACAATATGGCTTAGGTCACTGCCAGCCTCTTCGAGTAACTGCTTGACGTTTCTCATGGCCTGTTCTGCCTGCGCCCCAGGATCGCCGAGGCCGATTAAATTGCCTTCAAAGTCGCTACCGATCTGGCCACGAACATACACCGTATTGCCGGCAACCACCGCCTGACAGAGGTCGTTGTCGAGCGCCTGGTTTGGATAGGTATCTTTCGTATTAAACATACGAATACGTTTGTGCGTGACAGTCATGGTTTTAACCTCTTATTGACTTCAAGTTTTTAATTTAATACTCCAACCCCGTAGGTCGGATTAGCGCAGCGTAATCCGCCGCATGTCTCAACCCGGTTCTCCGACTTCAAGATTCAACGCTTCATTTCCCCGGACACTGTCATAAACCTCGCATTTAATCAGGCGATGAAAGCTTGAATAAGGCCAGTCAACTACTCGCGATACATGCCCATGTTTGGCTGGATTGTAATGAAGATAATCCATATGGTTCCCGTAATCCTCTTCACCCCGGATTGTATGCTCCCAGAAACGTCTTTGCCAGATACCTCTTTCGCCCCGCTTGATTCTTGTACTGGAACGACCTTCGATTTTGCTCAGGCCTTTCGAAAACTTCGTCTTGATTAAGAAGTAGCAACCGCCTTTTACTCGGTTCCTGATATAATTTGGCATAGCTGATAATCCTTTAGCTCCGATTGACATGCGGCGGATTACGCTGCGCTAATCGGCCCTACGTATCATTGTTTAATCGTCATAAACTGTCATTAAATCAAAGTATTGAAACCGGTAACCCAGTAGGCGCTTAATTTTTTCATTATTAATGATTTTATACTCGGCCTTACCCGAGTTATCAAACTCGGGCACTGGCAGGCCAAGGCTTTGTCGGGCATAACTATAAAATTCCCGTTTGCTTGGATGAGTATCGGCGCAGGCGTTGAAGACCTCACCCCATATTTTCCGTTTAATAATGGTATCAATAATAGCGACACAATCATCGCGATGAATCAGATTGACAGGTGCGTCCGGTTGCGGAATTTTGCGTTCGCCAAAAAACCGGCCCGGATGTCGCTTATAACCTATGAGTCCGGCGAATCTAATTACGGTTGTTTGAAAAATATTATTTGACCAGAATAGTTTCTCGATTTGAAAAAACGGGTTGACTTTAATTTCAGCACCCGCAGCCTCTGTAACTAGCCCATTAGTATTTTTGTAAACCGAAGTAGAACTAACATAAATGACTTTCCTGACTAACGCTTTTTCTATTTCATTTATTAATCGATAATAGCCCTCGATATTTTTTGAGGTGATGTTAACCAATAAAACATCGGTATCGAGAAACTCGCCGATTTTAGCTAACGACTGATCTACATCGACGATAAAAGGCTTTGCGCCTATGGCTTCGATGTCCTTACTTCGCCCAATCGAGCGGGTCGAGGCTTTTACCGCATATCCCTGTTGGACAAAGTGTTCGGCCAGTGGCAGGCCAAGCCAACCGCTACCAAGTATGCTGATAGTTTTCAATGGATGCTCTAATGGTTTAGATATCTAAAGATTGCCACGTTGCTAGAACTGTCGCAACGTGGCAATCTTGATTGTTAGCGAAACAATTTTTAAATACAGTTCCAAACTAGAGATTTCACTATGACATTATCCATCGCTGCGTGGGATGAAAAAACCGGCCAACTCGGCGCTGCCATAGCATCGTCGAGCATTAGTGTAGCCTCTCGATGCCTGCATTGGAGTCCTCGAACGGGCATCGCGCTGAGCCAGAACATTACCGACCCTCGCCTCGGGCAACGCATGCT
>JAUVCH010000030.1 GCA_030595795.1 Gammaproteobacteria bacterium | reverse complement strand
ATAACGGGTTGATCAGACATTATTTAAAGAGGCGTTCGAGCATACCCTGATAAATGTCCGACAGAACGTCGAGGTCGGTGACGCTGACGCATTCATCGATTTGATGGATGGTGGCATTCACTGGGCCGAGTTCTAGAACCTGAGCACCAGTCGGAGCAATAAAGCGACCATCTGAGGTACCCCCAGCCGTTGATAAATCGGTATCAAGCCCGGTGATATCTTTAATCGCCTGTTGTGCGGCTTCAACCAGATCGCCTGCTGCGGTTAGAAACGGCAGGCCAGAATGGTTCCACGCGATTTCGTAGTCGAGCTTATGTCTATCGAGAATACCTTCTGTCATTTCGATAATTCTCTGGTGATCCAGTTCTGTCGAATATCGCAGGTTAAACAGGATAGAAAGCTGGCCAGGAATGACATTGGTAGCGCCTGTTCCAGCGTTGATATTTGATATCTGAAAACTGGTGGGTGGGAAAAATTCATTACCCTGATCCCATTCGATTTTGCTTAATTCATTGAGTGCCGGTATTGCTTTATGAATAGGGTTATCGGCCAGCTGCGGGTAGGCAACGTGGCCCTGTATACCGTTTATGGTTAGAGTGCCTCCAATCGATCCGCGACGACCGTTTTTAACTACATCGCCTATGGCATTGCTACTAGAAGGTTCGCCCACAAGTGCCCAGTCAATTTTTTCACCGCGGGTTTCTAGTGTTTCTATCACTTTGACTGTTCCGCCAGTGGCGGGGCCTTCTTCATCACTGGTAATCAGGAAAGCTATTGAACCTGAATGATCACTGTGTTCTTCGACGAATCGTTCGCAGGCCGTGACCATGGCGGCTATGCTCGACTTCATATCGGCGGCGCCGCGCCCATAAAGATAGCCGTCGCGTATCACGGGTGTAAACGGATCGCTTTGCCAGTTATCTAGTGGGCCGGTAGGCACGACATCGGTGTGTCCGGCGAAAGCCAGTATCGGCGACGCCTTACCGCGTCTGGCCCAGAGGTTCGTCACCTCGCCGAACTTTAAGGTCTCGCATTCGAAACCGATTAACGACAGGCGTTGGATTAGCATCTCCTGACAACCAGCGTCATCGGGCGTGACCGACGGTCTGGCAATCAATGCCTTGGCGAGTTCGAGTGTTGTCGAAGTCATGACTCGAAGATATCCTGGTATATAGAATCGCTAAAGCCAAGAAATAATTGACTATCTTTAATCAACAAAGGTCGTTTAATGATACTCGGGCTTTCCATCATGATTTCAATTGCCGAGGCCCGATCCACATTGTCTTTCGCTTCGTCGGATAGCTTGCGCCAGGTAGTGCCGCGTTTATTCAACAAGGACCCCCAGCCAAGCTCGTCAACCCAGGCATTTAACTGGTCAATATTAAGACCTTGCTTTCGATAGTCGTGAAAACTGTACTCGATACCTTCTTTGTCCAGCCAGCTTTTAGCCTTTTTAATGGTATCGCAATTAGAAATACCATAAACGGTAACCGAATTGCTCATTAATCGATATTACGTAGTAAATCGTTAATGCCGACTTTTGATCGAGTCTTCTCATCCACCTGCTTCACAATTACCGCGCAATACAGACTATATTTACCGTTGCTCGAAGGCAGGTTTCCAGAAACGACAACTGAGCCTGCGGGAATACGGCCGTAGCTAACTTCGTCGGTTCCACGGTTGTAAATCCTGGTGCTCTGACCAATATAAACGCCCATCGAAATCACCGAGTTTTTCTCCACAATAACGCCTTCCACGACTTCCGAACGCGCGCCGATAAAGCAGTTATCTTCGATGATTGTCGGTGATGCCTGTAACGGTTCGAGCACGCCACCGATGCCGACGCCGCCGGATAAATGCACATTCTTGCCGATTTGCGCGCAGGAACCAACCGTCGCCCAGGTATCAACCATGGTGCCGCTATCGACATAGGCGCCGATGTTTACATACGAAGGCATGAGCACGACACCGGGAGCGATATATGCCCCTTTGCGAGCCATTGCAGGCGGTACCACACGCACACCACTGGCTGCAAATTCTTCACTGCTACAACTACCAAATTTCGAATCAACTTTGTCGTAGTACTGGGTACTGCCACCCGGCATGATCTGGTTGTCGCGTATGCGAAAAGATAGCAGCACCGCTTTTTTCAGCCATTCGTTGACCTGCCATCCACTGTCGGTAGGTTCGGCAACACGGACGGTACCAGAGTCGATTAAATCGATGGCTTCGAGCACCGCTGTTTTGACAGCCGGATCAACATTGGCCGGGGTGATTTCTGCACGGTTTTCGAAAGCTGCCTCGATAATGGACTGAAGCTCGGACATAGATTTCTCCTAAAGAGTCGATAGTAAATGCTTAATTCGGTTTGCCGCGTCGACGCATTCGTCCAACGGAGCCACTAATGCCATACGAACTTTATACTCGCCGGGGTTACCGGCTTCGGTCGTACGCGAGAGAAACTGACCCGGTAACACCGTGACATTCTGCTGCGCATAAAGCTGTGCCGCAAATTCTGTGTCGGCCACAGGCGTCGACGGCCACAGATAAAACCCCGCCTGCGGTTTTTCGGGCGCGAGTGTAGCAGAAAGTATTTCTAAAACTCGATCAAATTTTTCGCGATAACGGCTGCGGTTCTCAATAACGTGGATCTCATCGCCCCAGGCCGAGATGCTGGCGGTTTGCGTCGCTGGTGGCATCGAACAACCCTGGTAAGTTCGATACTGCAAAAATTGCTTTAATATTTCTGCGTCTCCGGCGACGAAACCCGAGCGCAGGCCCGGTAAATTAGATCGTTTCGACAGGCTGTGGAAAGCCAAACAGTTCTTGAAATTGCTTAACCCTATGTTGGCAGCGACGCCGAGCAGTCCAGGCGGGGGCTGGTCTTCGTCGAAGTAAATTTCTGAATAACATTCGTCGCTGGCGATTACGAAGTTGTATTTCTGAGCGAGCGTTATTAGCTTTTCCAGGTACTGCTCAGACATGACCGCACCGGTTGGATTGCCCGGTGAACAGATATAGATCATCTGGCATTGCTCCCACTGTAGTGGGCTAATCGAATCGAGATCCGGCAGATAATTATTGTCAGCAATGCAGTTTAAATAAATTGGTTGAGCACCAGCCAGCAAAGCCGCACCTTCGTAGATTTGGTAAAACGGGTTGGGCATTAAAACCTGCGGCGACGAAGCACTGCGGTCAACAATGCACTGTGCGATAGCGAATAGCGCCTCCCGTGTGCCGTTTACCGGTAACACATTGGTTTCAGGGTTTAAATCAGCTATCGCGAAGCGTCGTTTAAGCCAGCTTGCTATAGCCTCGCGTAAAGCAGGAATGCCTTTGGTACTTGGATAACTGGATAATTGATACATATGCGAGATAAGTTGCTCTATCACAAAATGCGGTGCTGGATGTTGCGGTTCACCGATCGACAAAGCGATATGGCTGAGGTGCTTCGGCGGGCTCAAATCTTTTTTGAGTTCCGCTAGCTTTTCAAATGGGTAAGGGTGTAGGAGTGTCAGGTCTTTATTCATGGTGCTGGAACGTGAAAAATATGGCTTATTATAACCAGCCTGCCAGCATCGGCACAGATCAAATTGCCGAGCCTTCAGATTTGGTTTAAAGTCGCGCTGATTTGAACCACTGGATACTGTAGCCATGCCACAATCTTTACAAAATTCCACTGTCCTCATCACCGCCGGTGCCTCTGGCATTGGGCGGGTAATGGCGGAAGCCTTCTTAAAACAAAATGCCACCGTCCATATCGCCGACATATCTCAGTCGGCGATAGACGATTGCCTGGCTGCCAACCCGGAATTAAGCGCGAGCTTATGCGATGTCTCTGACCAGGATCAAGTGGCACAATTGTTTGAAGACTTAAAACAACAGCATCAAAAACTAAATGTACTGGTCAACAATGCGGGTATAGCTGGCCCGACGGCCGCGGTCGAAGATATTCAAATCAGCGACTGGCAGCAGACTCTGAACGTCGATTTAACCGCTACCTTCATGGTCACGCGGCTGGCGGTGCCGATGCTAAAAAAAGCGGGTGGCGGTTCCATTATCAATATGTCATCTAGCGCAGGTTTATACGGTTGCCCCCTACGCTCGCCCTATGTGGCTTCGAAATGGGCGATTATCGGGCTCACCAAAACCTGGGCAATGGAACTGGGTCCTTTCAATATTCGAGTGAATGCGATTTGCCCTGGTAGTGTTGCTGGCCCGAGAATTGACGGAGTGATCGAACGCGACGCTAAGGAGCGTGGTATAACTGCGAAGGAGATTCGCGACGTCTATCAACGACAAAGTTCGATGCGCGATTTTGTCAAAGCTGAAGATGTCGCAAATATGGCGGTTTATCTGGCATCAGGGCTCGGTTCCATGGTATCGGGTCAGGCGCTAGGCGTCGATGGTCATACCGAAAGTCTGTCGAACTGGCTGGATTAATCCTACAAATGGGTATTTATAACTTCGTTCAAAGAGTTTATGGTCGATCTATGCGTCATTCACTCATAATTTCGCTAGTCATCTTGCTTATCGTTTTGCCTGCCAGCGCCCAGGAAATAAAGCAGGGTGAATATCTCGGCTCAAAAACTTCGGAATCACCAGACTGGTTCAAGGAAAGTTTCCTCGAGTTCGAGGAAGATGTCGCCGAAGCCGCTGCCGAGGGCAAGCGGGTAATGCTATATTTCCATCAGCCGGGCTGTCCGTACTGCGCTAAACTGGTGCAGGAAAATTTCACCGATAAACAGACTGTCGAATTCGTACAAAAGTATTTCGATGGCATTAATATCAATATGTGGGGTGATCGCGAGGTAATCAGTGTTGCGGGACGCTCGTTTACCGAAAAAACATTCGCCGCCGCTTTAAAAGTTCAATATACGCCGACTATGATATTCCTCGACGAACAGGGCAAAGTAGCTCTGCGCTTGAATGGCTATTACCCAGTCGATCAGTTTCGTACGGCGCTACGTTATGTCGCGGAGCAGGGTGAAAAAGGCGGGAGCTTTAGCGAATACGCTTTGGCTTTGCAGAAAGAAGCTACAGGTAAGTTGATTGCGGAGGACTTCTATCAGCAGGAGAACCAGCTAGATCGGTTATTGGGTGGCCAGACGAAACCTTTGGCGGTATTTTTTGAGGCGAAGAACTGTGAGAGTTGCCGAGTTATGCACGATAGAATACTAACCGACTCGCCCACACGCGAGCTGGTTTCGGAGACTAACAGTGTGCAACTGGATGTGCATTCTGATCAAATTATTACTACGCCCGATGGGCGCGAGACTACTGCTTCTGATTGGGCCAGGGAGCTTGATATTGATTATACCCCGTCAGTGGTGTTTTTTAATGAACAGGGAGTAGAGGTGATGCGCATTTCTGCGTTCCTGAAAACCTTCCATTTCCAGTCTGTATTTGCCTACGTTCTGGAAAAAGCCTACCTACAGCAGCCGAGTTTTCAGCGCTATATTTCCGCTCGCGGAGAAAAAATCAGAGAGGCCGGCTTCAATACCAATATATGGGGCTATGAATCGGCTTATGAGTGAGTTCGGCACCCGATAAACTCCAGATTTGCGAGATGCTTCCCATTTCAGTTCGATAAACTGAGAGCTGGTTCCCGTTTCTCTTATCCCCGATCCTTATAATTTAAGCGTACCTCCTCTTAATTGTTTGTGTGTTGCCCCGTCAAATTTGATGGGGTTTTTTTTTGAATCATTCAATCTGGCCTTTTAAGCCTGTGCCAGATGACGCTGGTTGTTATTTTCTCTGGTTTTGCCATCGCTTGAGTAAGTCTTTGCATTTTCAGTACCGGTTTGTCCGGTAAGCAGATGTAATCCCTGACGAACACGTTGCTGATTTTTATTGAGTATCAGACTATTAAGCTGGATTCCCCGCTGTAAACACAGCAGAGCCTGTTGAAATTTTTCGTACTGTCGTTCGATTACTTCGCCGCTATCGCACCAGGCGATACACTTTTGCAAGGCTTCTCGTCCGGAATCGAAACCGTAAACCTCAAGCAAGCCATTGCGCTGGCTTTCCAGATCATCTATTTCAGCGATGGGTAATCTATCCTGGATCACTAAATTATTCAAAGCTTCGATATCGCTTTCACCAATCGCGGTCTTTATTTCGTCGAGGTAGCCGTTGAGAGCGTCGAGTTCGACGGTTTGTCGATTGAGTAGGTCTTTCAATGCGTCATGGCATTGTTGAGCTGGCTTTTGACTCATGGTAATAGATTCTCTATTTCACTGAATTTGCGGGCTATTACCTCCGCATCGGGGGTGTAGTTTCCGTCCGCCAGGGACTGTTTGATCGATGCAATTCTGGCTTCATTCACTTCGGGGAGCTTGTCTATTTGCTCGCTTAGATTTTTCAATAAATCTGGATTACTCAGCTCGACAATGCTTGACGGACTAGCCTGGTTGTCGGTTTTTGCCTGCGAAGCCGAAGCATTCGCATTATTAGCCGGAGAACCGCCTTTGGCTCTGGCTTGATTCGATACGGCTGTATTGCCTGGCCGGTTATGATTATTAATAGCGTCAGTCATGACTTGTTCTCCAGTTTAAAGTGACCCACAGTTGTTATCGGCAGCGTTTTGAATAAGTTTAGCATCACTTATTAATTTATATATTAACTCTGACCTGGGCCTGGCCAGAAGCAATGCCTTCGACAACTCGTCTTGATTGATTGTTACGGACTTTGACCACTTCTCCTTGTCGTGCCGACCCTAAAGCCTGGCCAGTCGACTTTATCTCGAGACCCTTGAATTCAAGAATCAGGGTAACCTGTTGGCCAGACTTGACCATAAGACGAGGTTGCAGATTGTTTGGCGTTAATACGGTACCGCGCTTTAAATTACGCCTCACTTCAAGGCTGGCGAGTCCATCGTCACGGGCATAGTAGCCATTATTCAGGCGGGAGATATTCCTCTTTTGAAAACTAACCTTATTTTCGTCAATAATTTGACCTTTATGCAAGGGAGTGGCTGCAATTAACACATCATCATAGATATCGATGCGGACCGGCAATAGTAATTTCCAGGCAGTAGCGCTAGCGCAGCTTATATTTAGAGCGGTATTGCCGTACAGTTTATTGCGATTTGCAAATTCTATTAGTAATGCGTCGGGACAGGCTTTCAATCTTAACCTGTTATCGATATGACCCACTTCAAAGCCCGGTGAATAGGGGCTCTGGTAGGGGTATTGCGCGATAAACTCTTCGGCTTGCATGCGAATCGATGGCAGGCTCTGAAATTCTGCTGCGATGACCGATCGGTAACTAATGCAGGTACTGATGAGCAATAGCGTAATCGCAGTATTTTTCAATATACGGTCTATACTCAAAATAGTGTTATCCATAGAGTCCAGTTTTACCGGGTTATAAATTATATTGTACATACTTGATAAATCACTGCAATATTTGAGCCAAAAGGTACCATTAAAGTATTAGACTGTTTGGCCGACATGGGATAAGGGATGACGACAATCTATATAAAGTGAATTTTTTATAGGCTGACGAGGCAACAACCGTATTCGTCAGAGCTTCAATTTCAGATCTATTGAGAGGAAAGGAATATGTCAGGTGTAATGGCGAGTGTCGATCAACGTACCCAATTGGCGGGTAGGAATCGGCTCGAATTATTGATGTTCCGACTGGGCAGCCGTCAGTTATACGGGATTAACGTGTTTAAAGTACGCGAAGTCTTACAATGTCCCAAACTTTCCAGTGTTCCAAGGTCTCACCCTGTGGTTCGAGGTATCGCCAATATTCGCGGTAAAACGATCACTATCATTGACATAAGTATGGCGATTGGCGGCCCACCGATTCAGGATATCGAAAACTCGTTTGTTATCATTTCGGAGTACAATCGCAACGTGCAGGGATTCCTGGTTCACGAGGTAGACCGCATTGTTAACCTTAACTGGAAAGATATTCATGCACCTCCAAGCGGCACAGCCGCAGGCTCCAGTTACCTCACCGCGGTGACGCATGTTGATGATAATATGGTGTCAGTTATCGACGTTGAAAGAATTCTCGCTGAAGTCATGGGCGCCAAGGAAGATCTTTCCCAGGAGATGATTGATAAAGTGGGGAAAACTGGAACAGACAAAAATCTGATTCTGGTTTCGGATGATTCCATAGTCGCTCGCAAACAGGTGTGTAAGACTCTCCAAGACGATATGTTTTTCGAGACGGTAACCGCCAAGAACGGTCAAGAGGCGCTGGATATATTGACAACATGGGCAGACGATAAAAGCCCGGAGTTGGATAGACTGGCGATGGTTGTGTCGGATATTGAAATGCCCGAAATGGATGGCTATACCTTTACGACCTCTGTACGCGCTGACGAACGATTAAAAGATATATATATTATCTTGCACACTTCGATGAGTGGTGTATTCAATCAGGATATTGTCGATAAAGTCGGTGCCGACAAGTTTATCCCCAAATTTGATCCCGATGTCTTAGCCGAGGCTGTATTGGAAGTTATAAAGCCACAAGAGTAAACATTTCGGTGAAACTGGCGGCAAGCTTGCCGCCAGGCTTGCCGCTTTTGCCGCTCTCAGACCGCGTTAAAGTTAGAAAAATAATATAAGTAACTGATTTTAAATGATAAAAATACGATGGCACCGTATCTGCACTATATCCGATTAAGTAAAATACACGGTGCCAGTGATGCCCATTAGTTTCGAAAAAGCATTTTCCATCCACGACGACGCAATGATTATGCGAGCACGGCGCTCGAGTATCCTGGCTTCGAATATTGCGAATGCCGATACACCTAATTACAAGGCGCGTGATATCAATTTTAAAGCCGTCTTGAGTTCAATGCAGCAGTCGCAACCAGGTGATACCTTAAAGCTTGCAGGCACTCATAGAAACCACATGTCGATGGCTAGTTCTAAAATGAACCCGACCATCCAGTATCGTAATCCGTTACATGCTTCGCTCGATGGAAATACGGTTGACTCGCATGTTGAGCAGGCGAAATTTACTGAAAATGCCTTGCAATACCAAACCAGCTTTACCTTTTTAAATGGCCGTATTCAGGGCATAGTGAGCGCACTGAAAGGAGAATAATGATGGGATTATTTGCTAATTTTGATATTTCAGGTAGCGCAGTTAGTGCGCAGTCGATACGCCTGAACACCACGGCCAGTAATATGGCGAACACCGAAACTCTGGCTTCAAACAAAGAAGACGCGTATCGCGCCAGGCAACCAGTTTTCCAGGCCTTCGTCGGTCAGCAAATGGACGCCTCTCAAGTTGGTGTGCGTATGCTGGGGATTGTCGAGAGTCGGGCTGATGTCATTCAACGCTACGACCCTGGCCATGCCATGGCTAACGAAGAGGGTTTTGTGTTTGCCAGTAATGTTAATCCTGTCGAAGAGATGGCGAATATGATTTCAGCCTCTCGGGCCTATCAAAACAATGTTGAAGTGATGAATACCTCGCGTGACTTGCTCATGCGGGCCTTGTCTCTAGGTAGCTAGCCATGAGTGATATCGATACAACTAATGCTTTTTCGCTACTGGGGTTGAGTAGTACTCAGGATACAACCAAAGCCAATGACGAGCTAGGTCAGGCTGAATTTCTTGAGCTGATGACGACACAGTTGAAATATCAGGATCCATTAAAGCCCATGGAAAACGGTGATTTTCTCGCCCAGATGGCCCAGTTTGGTACGGTTAGCGGTATTAACG
This sequence comes from Gammaproteobacteria bacterium, assembly GCA_030595795.1. Taxonomy (GTDB): domain Bacteria; phylum Pseudomonadota; class Gammaproteobacteria. The sequence goes on along the minus strand of JAUVCH010000030.1, from coordinate 26,800 downwards.
AATTGAATACTAATTTCAATACTCTGGCCAGTTCATTCGAGTCGAATCAGGCTTTGCAAGCCTCGACACTGGTTGGCAGAAAAGTCCTGGTACCAGCGGAAACCGGCTATTTGAAAGATGACTCCAGCCTCAGTGGTTCGGTCGATCTTGAACAGGCTGTTAGCGAACTCATAGTTACCGTGAAAAATGCTGAAGGGCAGATCGTTAGCCGGCAGGATCTCGGCTTACAACAAGCCGGTTTGGTTGATTTTGAATGGAATGGTCTCGACACCAACGGCATAAAAATGCCCGCTGGTGAGTATCAGATCGAGGCGGAAATACATAGTGGTACCGACATTAGTTCGGGCGTTACTTTATCAGTGTTTGATGTCGAAAGTGTCACTCTCGGAAAAGCAGGTCAGGATCTCACTTTAAGTGTGACTGGCCTGGGTGATATTGGTATGGATCAGGTTCGTAAAATTTTGTAAGAAAGCAGAGGAAATAACATGTCATTTAATACAGCACTTAGTGGGTTAAACGCCGCGACCACTGACCTTAGTGTCACCAGTAACAATATTGCCAATGTGGCTACCACAGGATTTAAGGACTCAAGAACCGAATTCGCGGATCTTTTTCCGGTTTCCCCTTTAGGCAGTGGATCGAATACTGCTGGTTCCGGTGTGCGAGTAGCCAGTGTTAGCCAGCAATTCGATCAGGGTAATCTGGAATTTACCGACGCAGCGCTGGACCTCGCGCTTAGTGGTGAGGGTTTTTTCATCGTTGATGATACCCAGACCGGCGGAAGTGTTTCCTACACGCGTGCAGGCCAGTTTTTCGCCGATTCGAGTGGCTTTATCACTAATAGTAATGGTCAATTCTTACAGGTATTCCCGGTTGATGCGCAGGGGAATGTAACCTCGACCAGTCTGAATGCAACTGTACCGATTCAATTGCCAGCTTCAACCGGTGCGCCTCAGGCATCCACAGAAGTTGAAATAGGTCTAAATGTAGACGCGACCTCAATCGCACTCGATCCGGCTAACTTTGACCCGACCGCTAGTAATACCTATTCACATTCAACATCGACTACGGTATTCGACTCTCTGGGTGCATCGCATGTTATGTCTTATTACTTTGTACACGATTTACCCGGTTCAGCCACAAATGCGGGCGGCGATCCTAATCAGTGGGCTTTGTTTGCTTATCTTGATGGTGCCGAAGTTGATATTAATGGTGGTACTACCGTTACTCATCCCAGTGGTGGTGTACCCGTGAATCAGGATATCGGTATTCTGAACTTCAACCCTGATGGCTCCTATGCCAGTAGTACACCTGTGTTACTCGAAACTGTGAACATGGCTCTGACGAATGGTGCTTTCCCACTATCGGTGATACACGATTTTGCCAACAATACAACGACTCAATATTCTGCCGATTTTTCGGTGAATACTCTCGATCCTGACGGATTTTCCACCGGTCAACTAACCGGGCTGGATATCTCCGAAGACGGATTGATACAAGCTACTTTCAGTAATGGTGTGTCTAGTCCACTCGGACAGATCGCGTTGGCGGATTTTCCTAACAGCCAGGGCTTGCGTAATCTTGGTAGTGCCTCCTGGGCCGAGACAATCGATTCGGGCGCGGTTATTACCGGTAGTGCGGGTTCCGGACGTTTTGGTCTGGTTCAATCTGGTGCGCTGGAAGCTTCGAACGTCGACCTAACCCAGCAACTCGTGAACTTGATTACCGCACAACGGAATTTCCAGGCGAATGCTCGTTCGATCGAAACTTCGAATGCGATTACCGACACCATAATTCAAATCCGATAATACGATCTGGAAACGGTTATAAATCATGGATAAATATCTATATCTGGCGATGAACGGTGCCTCGCAGGCCATGCAGGCTCAACAGGTCAACGCCAATAACCTCGCTAATGTCAGTACAGTCGGTTTTAAGGCGACGCTAGATTATTTTGAAGCCAAACCCGTTTATGGTCCCGGTCACCCCGACAGAGTTTATACCAGCGATCAGGTCGAAGGCTCTGATTTCAAACAGGGTTCGGTAATGACGACTGGTCGTGAACTCGATATCACGATTAATGGTGACGGCTGGTTTTCGGTTCAGGCCGACGACGGCAGTGTCGGTTTTTCGCGCCGTGGAGACTTTCGCATCGACCCGAATGGACTGGTGACTAATGGCGCCAACCAGATCGTGCTCGGTGAGGGCGGCCCTATCAGTTTGCCGCAGTTCGAGAGCCTGGTGATCGGACGCGATGGCACCATTAGCGTTCGTGCAGCGGGACAAAATGCCAGCTCCCTGGTAGCGGTTGATCGAATTCGGCTGGTGAATCCGGCAATCGATCAGCTAGTCAGGGGTGAAGACGGGTTGTTTCGAACCAAAGATGGTTTCCAAGCTCCAGCCGATGCTTCGGTCACTGTTACCTCAGGCGCGCTTGAATCGAGCAACGTCAACGCGGTTGATGCCATGGTAAGAATGATGGAATACGCCCGTCACTACGAAACGCTGGTGAAAATGATGAAGCTTGCCAGCGAAAATGATGCTTCTAGTGCACGGTTGATGCGGTTGAATGGATAAAACACAACACAAATGTGTTGGAATCGTCATTGAATAGCCGCCTTTTGCGGTGCACAATTGGGCGTCTAGATAAAACCAGTAAGCCGATTAGTGACACAGCAAATCAATCTCGAAACCGTCCGCAGCGAATACCATAAACTTCGCGATCAGCGGCGAAGCCTGCAAATGGCGACGATCGATGCCAACGGTCTCCCAGAAGCCAGTTACGCGCCTTTTGTCTGGTTCGAAAATGCCTGTTATTTATTTCTTAGTCAGCTAGCCCGACATACGCAAAACCTCAATGTTAATCCATCGCTTGGTTTGTTGTTAATCGAAGATGAGTCGGAAGCTCGCAATCAGTTCGCGCGTCGGCGGATTATCTGGCAGGGGCGTGCCGAGGTGATTGACCGGGAAAACGAATTGTTCAAAACGGTGATGCAGGGCTTTCGAGATCGGTTCGGCGACTTTATCGATATTATTGAGCCACTACAGGATTTTCAACTTTTTAAAGTAACGCCAAAATCAGGCCGATTTATAAGCGGCTTCGCGCAGGCATTTCAATTATCCGGCGAAGGTTTAATTGAAATTACTCATATTAATCCTGATCGGAGTAAACCTTAATGATAGAAAATATAATCGATTTAAAGCGCTATCCCCTAGACCATCTAACAGGCAAAGAAGGTCAAAAGTTGGTTGATCAATGCCAGCTGGCGCTGCATGAATCTGGCCTGTTCAACCTGGATGGCTTTTTAATACCCGATGCAATCAAACAAGCAGTGAAAAGCTCAGCTGATCAACTAGCCAACCATTCGTTTACGCATGAGCGCGAGCATAATATATATTTTCTACCCGAAGTCGAAGGACTGGCAGGTAATCATCCGGTACTGAAGAAATTCAAGACAGTAAATCATACGGTTTGTTCGGATCAAATTCGCGATAATGTGCTAATCGAACTCTACGAATGGCCACCTTTTGCAGCATTTCTCGCAGCAGTGATGAAAATTCCGCAACTACATCAGATGGATGATGAAATATCGCGTCTAAATGTGATGGGTTATAGTGCAGGCGAAGCGCTGAACTGGCATTTTGATCGCTCTGAGTTCACTACGACTTTGTTATTGCAGGCACCGCAAGAAGGTGGTGAATTCCAATACCGAACCGGTTTACGCACCGATATCGATCCTAACTATGACGGCATAGCCAAATTTCTAGCCGGTGATCAAAATGATGTCACTACGCTACCACTGGAAGCGGGCACTCTAAACGTCTTTCGTGGTAAAAATACATTACATCGGGTAAGCCCTGTCAAGGGTGAGCATCAGCGCGTTATTGTTGTGTTTTCTTATTACGAGAACCCCGGCGTTGCGTTTTCCGTCGAAGAAAAAGTCGGGTTTTATGGTAGAAGTGATGTCCTTTAGTTTTTACGACGAACGCAAGAAAACTTACCTCAATCAGGAGGGCGCCGATAAACCGCTCAAAAGCCCGATACCACATGAGACTCTGGTTAAGGCACGGCAGTATCGGCTGGGACGCATTCGCCAGAAGCTAATCGAAAATAACTGTGCGGCAATCTTGCTGTACGATCCGGTTAATATCCGCTATGCACTCGATGTTACCAATATGCAGGTCTGGACGGCACACAATGCGATGCGCTATGCGCTGATTTTTGCCGAAGGCCCGGCGATTATGTTCGAGTTCAAGGGCTGTCATCATTTATGCGATGGTTATGAGGGCATCGACGAAGTGCGCAATTCGATTCCCTGGGTATACCTGAGTGCTGGTGATCGTGCCGACGAAAGAGTGGTCGACTGGAGTGCGGAAATCGATGATTTAATACAAAGCTACGGCAACGGTAACCGTAGGCTGGCGATGGATAAAATTGAACCTATCGGTCTCAAGGCACTGGAAAGCCACGGCATCGAATTTGTCGAAGGTCAGGAAATAACCGAACAGGCGCGCTCTATCAAAAGCGATGATGAAATCACTCTGATGCGTTGGACGATACGCGTCTGCGAAGCCGGTATGGCGCGCATTTATGAAAATTCGATACCGGGTAAAACCGAACAGGAGCTCTGGGCTGAATTACATTACGAAAATGCCCGATCCGGCGGTGAGTGGCTGGAAACGCGATTACTCACCTGCGGGTCGCGAACCAATCCCTGGTATCAGGAATGCTCAGACACTATCTGCAATGAAGGTGAGTTGATTTCTTTCGATACCGACATGGTCGGGCCTTACGGCTACTGTGCCGACCTTTCGCGTGCCTGGACCTGCGGGCATACTAAAATGACTGGTAAACAGAGCGAGCTATATGCTGCCGCCGTCGATCAAATCGAGCATAATTCTACTTTGATTAAACCCGGTGTCAGTTTCCAGGAGTTCAACGAAAAGTCCTGGCAGATACCAGAGAAATATCAACCCTACCGTTATTCGCTAGCTGCCCATGGTGTGGGTCTGGTTGACGAATGGCCGGTTGTGCCGCTGCATCCCGATTTCGAATCCGCGCACGGTGGGCAGTTCAAAAAGAACATGGTGTTATGTGTGGAAAGTTTGATCGGTGAAAAAGGGAGCGAATGTGTTAAATTGGAAACACAGGTATTAGTGACAGAAACTGGCGTGAAAAGGCTGGATAGTTTTCCGTTTGAAATAGAATAACGAGAGAGGGCAGCATGGCAGATATCAACATCCAGTTCACATTATTCTCAGCTTTTTATTCACCGCTCATTGCGACCATGTCGGGTGGGTTTTTAAAAGAAGAAGGACTCGATTACGAATGGTCGGTTTCACCGCCAGGTAAGTCGGCGGTCGATGCAGTAGTCGATGGGTCTGCCGATGTGATTCAATCCGCACCCAGCCATGCTTTCACTGCTCTGGCGAAAGGTGAACCTTCGCCCGTATTGCACTTTGCCAAAGTTAATGAAATGGATGGATTTTTTATCACCGCGCGTTATGCCGATCCTGAATTCTCCTGGAAAAAACTCGAAGGTTCCGAGGTCGTCATGTTTGGTGGAGGTCAGCCGAATGCGATGTTTCGTTATGCCTGCCATAAGGCAGGCATCGACTACGATAAAATAATACCGATCACACCCGGTGGGCCGGATGCTATTGATCAGACCTATCGAGAAGGGCAGGGCCAATATGTGCAGCAGCAGGGTCCTTACCCACAACAACTTAGCCATGAAGGCGCTGGGCAAATTGTGGCTCAGGTAGGCCCTTTAATCGGTTCCTGTGCTTTTTCAAGCCTGGCAGCTTCGCGTGAATGGTTGCAAACCGACGCGGCTAAAGCCTTCACTCGTGCTTACGCGAAGGCGCGTCAATATCTGAATGAAACGCCGGCTAAAGAGATTGCCGCAGCGGAGTTGTCTTATTTTCCAGATGTCGATCAAGCAGCACTAGCTGGTTGTATCGCCACCTACCAAAAACTCGGTTGCTGGACGCCAGCGGTAGAAATCACCCGCGAGGCATTCGACGTAACGCTCGATGTCTATGAGTACGTTGGCGGAATTAGTGAGCGTTATGCCTATGATAACGTTTGTAGCGCGCCGCCTGGGGTTGATTGAGGTGCTAATGGTTTTATTGACACTTAAATCAAGGAACTTCTGCATTTGTGGTTATTGATAGGTTCGATCTTCGATGGATGTTTCTTCGATTTTTGTCGTCAAGGCACTAAGAAATGTCTCTTCTGCACGATTCATACGAGCCATTGGATTCCACACCAGGTGCACGTTAATTTGAGGCGGATTCTCGTAAGGCGGGAGCCGCCATAAAAGACTTTCCTCCACGTCGCGGGCAACTACGTGAATCGGTAGCGCTCCAATACCCAGACCAGCAATAATCATGCGCTTGATTTCTTCAAGGTGCGAAGACCGACCGACGACGAGACCATCTAGACCTGCCTCGGTTCGGATCAGGGTTACCGGGCGTAATACATCGTCTAGACTATCGGTTAAAAAGATGACTGAGGAATGGCCTTGTAAGTCCTCTTTAGAGAGTCCGCTGCGTCCAAATAATGCGTGGCCTGGTCCACAGAACAAACCAAAAAATTCTCGGTACATATTGAGGTATTCAAGTTTTGAATTACGTTTATGTACCAGACAAACAGCAAATGAGGCCCGCCTGGCGGCTACTTCGTTTAGTGCAGCCTCGCTTGCCATGGCGTCGAGTGCAAAAGTAGCTTTCGGGTGGGTTTCATGGAAAACCTGCAAACTATTATCGAAGAATGGGCAGGCCACCTGGCTGGCCATGGCAACCCGTACATGCCCACGAATTTCGTCCGTAACCTCCCGCATGATCGTTTTAATTCCGGCAACTATTCCGTATACCTCTATGGCTTCCCGGTATAACAATTTTCCGGCATCGGTCAGACGGTAGATACCGGGTGACCTGTTGATCAGCTTTTTACCAATCTCGGTTTCCAGACGCCGTAAGGCATTGGATACAGAAGGTTGTTTTCGCCCTAATTGCTCCGCCGCTCCGGTCACACTGCCAGCCTCCGCAAGTACGACGAAAGTGTGTAACAGATTCCAGTCGAAAGTTCTACGGCTACCCTTGATAGTATTATTTGTTGTCATCACCCATAGATACCATGAATATTGATCATTTTCATTATCTATTTTTCAAATATTGATATTTAGGACACAATGCTTCTCAAGTTATTGTCCGACCTACCCGGTGATAACGATTGATTTATAATTTCTAAAATGAGGAGCCCAAAATGTTTAATACTTTAAAAGTCCTACTGACTGCGATTGTTGCGACAGGCATGTTAATCTCGACCTCGGCATTTTCTGACGAGCTTGCCATGATAAAATCCAATGGTTCAATGAAAATCGCCATGACTGGCGCTTACCCACCGTTTAATTTTGTTAATGAGCAAAATGAAGTTGTCGGCTTCGATCCTGCCATCGGTAAGGAAATTGCGCGACGTATGGGTGTTGAAGCTGTTGTTGTTACTACCGCGTGGGATGGCATTATCGGCGGACTGCTTGCCAACAAATATGACGCGATTGTCGGCTCTATGTCGATTACCGAGAAACGTGAAAAAGTTGTAGATTTCGTCGGCCCTTATTATTCAACCATGCGTGCGATCTTCACTATGGCTGGATCTAAGGTTACCAGCGTATCGCAATTGGGTAGCGTGAAGGTTGGTGTAACACTCGGTGAAACTCATGAGAAATGGGCGCGGGAGCAAGGCTATAGCGTCAAAACTTACAAAGGTCTGCCAGAACTATTAATGGAACTCGAAAACGGCCGGGTTGATGCCATTATTGGAGACTCGATTGCCGTCATCTTGGCTGCTAAAGCTAGTGAACGCGATATTGCACAAATTGAAGATCTGGTGACCGAAAGCGTCGGTGCTGGTATTGCCATCCGCAAGGGTAACCCAAAACTGCGTGCGGCCATGCAGAAAGCCTTAGACGAAATCCAGGCAGATGGAACCTACCTGACCATCGCCGAAAAATGGGTAGGTGGGGATATCCGCTAATCGTTGCCCGGGTCTGGAATAACTCTTCGCCAGACCCGGGCTTTGTTCTTCTGACGGCTTTAGGAATCGCTGAATGAAAACTAATTATGCGCAGTTGACGCTTGATGAAGTTCGCAAAGCCGATAAAGATCGAGTTGTCATACTGGTTGTTTCGGCGACCGAAGATCACGGCCCGCATTTACCACTAGATACCGACACAGTTCTAGGTATGGCAGTGGTGGAGGGTGCAGCGAAGAAAGCACCAAGCGAGATCCTCGTTATGCCACCTATACCTTATGGGTTTAACGAACATCACAAAGATTTTCCTGGCGTGATATGGGTTGAGCCAGACACGCTAATAAGGTTCATTACCGATATAACCAAATCGTTGGCACATCACGGCTTTCGAAGAATTATGCTGTTTAATTCGCATGGTTCTAACCACCCCGTACTCGACCTTGCTGCCCGTCAAACAGTCATCCAGTCTGAAGTGATTTGTGTCTCGACATCCTATTGGAACCTGATATCTAAACGTATTAATGAGTTGCGAAAATCAGAAACTGGTGGATGCGCGCATGCCGGAGAATTTGAAACATCTATCTATTTGCATCTCCACCCAGAACTTGTGGAACTGGAAAAGGCAGAAAAGCAGATGATCCATAATCAGGATAGTCAGTTTTTTAATTTGGACTTAGCGGCTGGTGGCAGTTCGGCAAATCTGATGCGTTGGTGGTCCGAGGTAACGCCTGATGGAACCATGGGTGACCCGACGGTTGCCAACCCAGAAACTGGTGGTCTGTTTCTTGAGGCCGCAATCGACGCGACGGTTGTACTCGTGCGCGAAATTCGAAGCTTACCGATTCTCGAACGTACTGATCATCACTAGACAAGTGGATTTTAACTATGGACTATGACCTCATATTACGAGTTTACCCCTTCTTTTTGCAGGCGGCCCTTGTCACTGTTCAGCTCGCTGTGCTGTCCACTGTGCTGGGTCTGGCCTGTGGGGCACTCGGGGCTTATGCCCGACTCTCTCGAATGTCGGTTTTAAGGTTTATTGGGGCCGCCTATGTCAGCGTCATCCGTGGAACACCTGCGCTTATCCAATTGTTTATCCTCTACTTCGGCGGTCCACAAATAGGCATTCAGTTAGATGCTTTCTCAGCAGGTGTTCTTGGTTTAGGAATCAATATTGGTGCCTATATGACGGAGACCATGCGTGGTGCGATCATCGCTGTAGACAAAGGTCAGGTAGAAGCGTCTCGTACCTTGGGGATGAGCGGCTGGCAAACCATGACGAGAGTGGTTTTGCCGCAAGCTGCCCGACTCATGATTCGACCGCTTGGTGTCAACATCAATGCTCAGATAAAAGGCACGGCCCTGGTCGCTGCGATCTCGGTAGTTGAACTAACCTATACCGCGCAACGTTACATTGGTTCGACCTATAAACCTTTTGAAATGTTTCTCCTCGCGGGTCTCATTTATATGGTGATTATCTATGTTACAGGGAAGGGTGTTTCCTGGATTGACCGACAGGTGCAGATCAAATGAATGGTATAAACATGAAAGGAGGAGGACGTAATGGGTCTTGATTTTTCAGTTGTTCCCGAATACTTCGACGAGCTCTTGCTAGGCTCACTGTGGACGATCGCAATTATGCTGGCGTCTGCCGTCATCAGTTTTTTTGGCGGTATTCTTCTCGCCGTCATCGCGCTATACGGGCCAGCGCTTGTGCGTTACCCGTTTCGCGCATTTTCATTTGTGTTTATGGGGACGCCGTTGCTGCTGCAATTGTTTCTAATTTATTTTGGTTTGATTCAGATAGGAATCGACCTGCCCGCTTTTGTAGCCGGTATTATAGGTTTGGGTTTGCATTTTGCGGTCTACAATTCGGACATAATCCAGGCGGGTATTATGGCCGTCGATAAAGGACAACACGAAGGCGCGCGTACGCTTGGTCTGAGTAAGCTACAAACCATTCGCAAGATCATCGTGCCGCAGGCCGTACGTACGGTTATTCCCCCAATTGGCAATAACCTGGTTGCTTTGCTCAAGGACTCAGCACTTGTTTCTGTCATAGGCGTTACCGAATTGACGCTCACCTCGCAGCTTGCCATCAGTAATACCTTTCGCCCGTTTGAATTCTACGTAGCTGCCGCTGTCTGCTATTACGTTATCAATCTGGGCCTCGAATACAGTTTGCGCCGGGTTGAATCACGTATCCAGGTCTCACGGTAAAATCAGTCAATCGCAGGAGAAATCCATGACAAAAGAACAACCTTTTATAGATGTTCGCCATGCTCAGAAAAAATTTGGAGCACTGGAAGTTCTGAAGGACATTAATCTTCAGGTAGAGAAGGGTCAGATTGTGGCAATCATTGGCCCGAGTGGTTCTGGGAAGTCCACGCTGCTGCGTGCTATTAACGATCTAGACCCACTAACGAGTGGTGAAATCTGGCTTGAAGACAAGCAAGTGAACAAAGACTTGCCGCATAGGCAGTATGAAAAACATATCAATACCGTACGCCAGGAAATCGGCATGGTGTTCCAGCATTTCAACCTGTTTCCGCACCTGACGGTTCGCCAGAATATTACGCTAGCACCTAAAATGCTAAAAGATATATCGGATGATGAGGCGAATCAGCTGGTTGAAGAACAATTGGCGAAAGTCGGACTGTCTGAGCGGATCGACTTCTATCCATCGCAACTGTCTGGTGGCCAAAAACAGCGTGTGGCGATTGCCCGTGCGCTGGCAATGAAACCGAAGGTAATGTTGTTTGATGAAGCTACTTCGGCACTTGACCCTGAACTGGTAGAGGAAGTAAATCTTGTCATGAAATCTTTGGCCGCGGAACACATGACTATGATTATTGTGACCCATGAAATGACCTTTGCAGAAAGTGTCTGTGACAGAGTGATTTTCATGGATGAAGGTGTCGTAGTGGAGGAAGGGCCGCCTGACGTCATATTCAAGAATCCTCAAAACGAGCGCACTAAGAATTTCCTACGAAAACATTTGAACGGTTAAGGTTAGTACAATCAATGGTAGACAATCGCGTTAACTTGAACAGGTGATAGATGACCAGTAGTAATAGCCGTCTATTTTACCAATCCCGATTAAGTCGCCCTATGCTCGAACGAGCCGAGGGCGTTTATATGTGGGATAAATCTGGCAAGCGATACCTCGATGGGTCATCGGGTGCGATGGTCAGTAACATAGGGCATTCCAATCCTAATGTCCTAAGGGCGATGCAACAGCAGATGGAAAAAGCTACTTTTGGTTATCGCCTCCACTTCGAAACAGAAGCTTCAGAAAATTTAGCAATAAAGCTCGATGAATTGAGTCCTAAGGGACTTGAGCGGGTTTTCTTTGTGTCGGGTGGTTCGGAAGCGGTCGAAAGCACAATCAAGCTGGCGCGCCAGTATGCTATTGCAATCGGTGAAACGAAGCGCTGGAAGGTCATTTCGCGCAGTCCAAGCTACCACGGCTGCACATTGGGCGCACTCGCGATCACTGGTTATACCCCGTTAGTAGAGCCATTCGAGCCAATGATGCGGATAATGCCGAAAATACCAGCGCCACGTGCTTATCTAGATGGGCTCGATATTAATGATCCGGCAACAGGTCATCATTACGCCGACATGTTGGAAACCTGCATCCAGGCTGAGGGCCCAGAATCAGTGCTCGCATTTATTGTCGAGCCTATCGGTGGTGCCTCTACCGGTGCTCTGGTGCCTCCGCTCGGTTACTTGGAGCGGATTCGGGAAATATGCGACCGCTACAACGTGTTATTGATACATGATGAGGTGATGAGCGGTGGTGGACGCACTGGAAAATTCTTTGGTTCCGAACACTGGGACGTAACACCCGATATCATTGCGATATCGAAAGGCTTCGGTGCAGGCTATGTGCCTTTGGGAGCCATGATTGCGGATGGTCAAATTGTCGAAACTGTTCTGACAGCCGGTGGATTTGGGCACGGATTCACTTACGCCGGTAACCCGTTGGCCTGCGCGGCTGGCCTTGCGGTGATAGAGGAGATTGAATCTAAAGGGTTACTCGAGAATGCCACTAGCATGGGAGAATTACTGAGTAGTAAGTTGTCTGGGCTGATGGATCAATTCCCATTTATCGGTGACGTCCGTGGTAAAGGGTTGCTCCTCGCTTTTGAGTTAGTGGCAGACCGTGAATCCATGACACCACTGCCCGCCAGTCTCAATGCTTACGAGAAACTCGTCAATCTCGCCTATGAGCGCGGACTTATCATTTATTCTCGCCGCACGCGCGACGGTATCGAGGGCGATCACTTCCTGGTTTGTCCGCCAATGATCGTTACCCCCAAGCAGATTGACGAAATAATCGAAATGCTCACCGCCAGCCTTGAGGATTTGGCGCGTTTTATTGAGTTTTCTGAGAATCAGGCACGATGAAAGATAAAACGGCTAGCATCGAATCAGCTATCTCGAGGATCAAAGATGGTGATACCGTTATGGTGGGCGGTTTTGGTGTGCCGGGCACTCCATTCGGCCTAATTGATGAGCTAGCGAGGCAGGGCCAAAAGAACCTCACGTTGATAAAAAATGACGCCAACGAGGAAAGTATGGGCGTCGATCGATTGCTACAAAATGGTCAGGTCAACAAACTGGTGGTTTCGCATGCAGGATTAAATGCCAACGTCTCTAAAATGATGAGTAAGAACCAAATTGAAGTCGAGTTCTGTCCGCAGGGAATTTTGGCGGAACGTATTCGTTGCGCCGGTGCTGGGCTGTATGGGTTTCTCACGGACATCGGCATTGATACTATTTTGGCAAAAGATAAATCGCGGATTGAAGTCAACGGCCGAAGCTTGCTACTCGAAGAGCCACTCAAGGCAGATTTTGCACTTTTGCACGCGCAACATGCCGACTCACTGGGTAACCTGAGCTACACTGCGACTGCACAAAACTTTAGTCCATTGATGGCGATGGCGGCAGACCAGGTTATCGTTGAAGTTGAGCATCTGTTGGACTTGGGCGATCTGAAACCGGAAACGATTCATACGCCATCACCTTTCGTCGATTTAATGGTTAGTTTGCCAACACTAACATCGGACTATGGGGTTCTTAGACGTGGACGTTAGAGAGCGCATGATAAGAACGGCGACTCGTGAAATTGAAGCGGGTATGACGATCAATTTAGGTATCGGCTTACCCACCAAACTGGTCAATTATCTCGATCCCAGAATATCGGTTTGCCTGCATTCCGAAAATGGCATCACAGGCGTTGGCCCCGGTGTCGAGCCTGATCTGGCGGATCGTAATTTGATCGACGCGGGTGGCGCTTATGTCTCAACTTTGCCGGGTGCTGCATTCTTCGATAGCGCTGTTTCTTTTGCGATTATTCGAGGTGGGCGTCTCGATCTGACTGTGCTCGGCGCCTTCGAGGTGGCGATGAATGGCGATCTGGCCAACTGGATGGTACCGGGTATTTTCGCAGTTGGCGTGGGTGGCGGTATGGAACTGGCGCAAAAGGCACGCCGCGTTGTCATTATGATGACGCACCTTGATCGCCACGGGAATTCGAAGATTGTTCCCGCATGTACTTTGCCGATTACGGCAGCCGCCTGTGTCGATCGTATTTATACCGATATGGCAATCATCGATGTCGTTGACCAAGTTCTAATATTGCGAGAAGTAGCGAAAGGCATAAGTGTTGAAGAAGTGATCGACGCTACCGCTGCGCCGTTACAGATACCTGATAATCCCGTTCCCAAATTTTAAATAGTTAATTGTGGATATTGAAACTCAAAAACTGATTTTGGATGCTGTTGATCGGCGATTTGATGAGCAGACTGACTTTCTGGCTGAAATAACAGGCTTCGCTTCGATTCGCGGTCACGAGCAGGGTGCTCAGCATTTCCTCAACACTGAGCTGCGGGGACGTGGATACGCAACCGATCTGTGGGAAATAGATGTGGAACAGATTTCCAGCTTGCCTGGTTTCTCTCCCGTTCTTGGTAACTATGATGAAGCTTTGAACCTGGTTGCCTCCCATCGTAGCGGTTCGCAAGCAGGTAACTCGCTGATACTAAATGGTCATATCGACGTCGTGCCAGTGGGGCCGCTGGATATGTGGGATAACCCACCATTTGAACCACATATAGACAACGGTTGGATGTTTGGCCGTGGCGTTGGCGATATGAAAGCAGGGCTAGTTGCTAACTTATATGCGCTAAATGCATTGCGAGATGTAGATTTGATGCCCGCATCTGATGTCCATTTTCAATCGGTAGTCGAGGAAGAATGTACCGGAAACGGCGCGTTAGCCTGCCTGCAGCGCGGGTATCGAGCCGATGCAGCGCTGATCCCAGAGCCGTTTAATGAACAATTGATATCCTCTCAAATCGGAGTTATCTGGCTACAGGTGCACTTAAGTGGAATCCCTGTTCATGTGCTCGAAGTCGGCAGTGGTGCCAGTGCAATCGAAGCAGCAATACCCTTGATCGCAGCGCTCAGAAAACTCGAAAAGCACTGGAATAAGGATGAGCTAAAACACCCTCTTTATAAACACATCGAACATCCGCTGAACCTGAATATCGGTCGCATCGAAGGCGGCGACTGGGCCTCGAGTGTCCCCGCCTGGTGCTGCTTCGATGTTCGTATGGCCATTTATCCGGGGCAGGATATCGATACGGCACGGGCAGAAATTGAGGCTTGTGTTCATCAAGCTGCCAACGAAGACAGTTTCTTAAGAAAAAACCCACCGCGGATTGTTTATCATGGATTTCTTGCCGAAGGTTACGCTTTAGCAGAACACGATAAGCCTGAATCCAGATTGGCGATTGCAACCCTGGAGCAGGCGCATCAGCAAGTGACGGGCAAGGATTTGCAATCATTCGCTGTGACCGCAACTACCGACGCTCGTTTTTTTGGGCTTTATGCGGACACACCTGCACTGGTTTACGGCCCCGAAGCGAAAGCAATTCATGGATTTAATGAATGCGTTAATCTCGAATCTATGCGGCGCATTACTCAATCGATAGCACTGTTTATCGGAAACTGGTGCGGGCTCGAAAAGTACGGTAAAAGCTAGCCATGGATGATATCCGCCAACATGGATTCAGCAGCTGAAATATTTCGTCAGTTGACCTCGAACAATCCGGCCGCGCCCATTCCGCCGCCAACGCACATTGAAACCACGACATATTTTGCACCGCGACGTTTGCCTTCGATCAGGATGTGCCCAGTCAGCCTGGAACCGGTCATTCCATAGGGATGACCGATCGATATAGAACCGCCATTGACGTTTAACTTTTCGTTGTCGATGCCTAAATAATCACGGCAATAAATTGTCTGGCAGGCGAATGCTTCATTGATTTCCCAAAGATCAATGTCATCAATATTAAGCCCGTTTTTCTGTAACAGTTTTGGGATTGCATAAATCGGCCCGATACCCATTTCCTCGGGCGCATTCCCAGCGACCGCCATGCCTCGGTAGATACCCAATGGTTCCAGCCCGTGTTTTTCGACAAGCCTGGACTCCATCAAGACGCAAGCAGAGGCTCCATCCGAAAGCTGGCTCGCGTTACCCGCAGTAACTGTTCCGCCTTCTACCACGGAGTTTAGTCCGGTGAGCCCTTCGAGCGTGGTTTGCGGGCGATTACCCTCATCCTTCGACAGGGTTGCATCGGCGTAGCTAATGGCTCCGCTCTGCTTGTCCTTGATCGCGCGGGTAGCGGAAATCGGCACAATTTCATCATCAAAAGCACCTGCCTGCTGACCAGCCGCGGTACGCATCTGTGATTGCAGCGCGTATTCATCTTGTGCCTCACGAGTAATACCGTATCGGTTAACTACTTCTTCGGCGGTTCGTAACATCGGCATGTAAGCATGCTCGGCGTGCACGATTACGTTAGGGTCAGCTTCATCGAACACCCACGGGAAATACTGATTTTGCACCGCTGAAATATTATCTTGACCTCCGGCAACAACAATATCCATCCCGTCAACAATAATTTGCTTGGCAGCGGTTGCGATCGCCATCAAACCTGAGGAACACTGGCGATCAATGGTTTGTCCCGCCACTGTTACCGGCAACCCAGCGGCTAGTGACGCCAGGCGTCCTATGTTCATGCCGGCGGTTCCCGCAGCCAGCGTCGTACCAATAATGACATCATCGATTTCTTCGCCATTGACACCAGCGCGACTCACTGCGTGACGAATCGCATGTGCCGCCAGGGTAGGTGATTTAATATTGTTGAGTTTGCCTTTGAACGCCACCCCGATCGGGGTGCGCGCGGTTGATACTATGACAGCGTCTTTCATTTTCAGGTAGTCCAATTTCAATTAAGGAAACTCGAGAAATTATACTCCAACAAAATAAAGAGGAGGTGCATCTATCTTCGTAGTACTGCTTATAAATGGACAAAAATCCGATACGATATGCCTCGAAAAATGATCCGCTTGTCCATATTAATGAAAGTTAATCGATAGCCACAAAATAAATATCATCCCAATAAGCAATAAACTCGCCTTTACCCGCCACCGTCTGGATGATTTCTATGGTAGCGCTTCTCGCAGTTTTTGGTGCGAGCAAACCAGTAATTCTCAATTTTTGCCAGCCTGCTATATATTTTGGGTCGGCCGTTTTATTTGTGGTTCTGCCCGGACCTTGACAGTTTAGCTTTTCTTTCCAGGTCAGCCGTAATCTACCGCCACCTTTTTGAGTTGAATATTCATCTATATTGAAACTTGCGCCAAGTTCAAAATTCGAATTATCTCCAATATTAACGCACTGGCTAAAAGCCCCCTTGCCGATGCTCCCAGTTGTTGAATGCGCAGTTACTCTGGCTGAACCCGGGAAAGTATCTCCCTGTATGCCTGACCATTTTGTTTTCCAACTGGGGCGCCAGAGCGATATACCATCCCTGAAATCTCCGTTTAAAACATAGTTTGTACCCGGGTCGAGCGTGAACTCGTTTTTAACAGTCGTGTTTTTACCTTCCTCCGACTGCTCAAATATTTCGGTCGCAAAAAAACGAAAATTATCCCAATATCCCTGTTGATCATTAGAATAGCGGCCATTCTGTACAATAGTGATTTTGGCAGCTCTGGCACCGAGTGCGGGGGTTAAATTTTTTCGGCTGAGGTATTGCCAGCCAGCCTTAAATTTCTTTGGTTCAATATACGCGCCCCACTGACCACCAGTAGTACAGTCAGAAGCTTCATACCAGATTACGTTGGCCCGATTGGCGTGAACCTTTAGCGGCGTGCCTGAAGATTTGAATTGAGCGGTGAGCTCAAATTTCCTGCCACCATTTAAAACAACGCATTGTGAAACGACGGTTTCGTGGATGTATTTATCCTCGGGTGGTTTGTCGGCCTGAATGGTTAAACCACCGCTTCTCGATACGCCACCATTACTGATCCAGAGAGCGCCTAGTGGCACTACCCAGTCGATAAGCTTATCTTCGAAAGCAGAGTTTCTAATTAAATTCTTACCAAGCGGGTTACTATTATCGACAACAGCTGTAAATACGGAATGACTCTTCGACAACGAAGCTGGGTCAATTTTCTGTTTTAGTATTTCGTTGTCATCGCATGGGGAGTCTTTGAAAATGGTTTCCCCGTATTTGTTCGCACACTGGAAAAATTCCGCATGCGACGATGGGATGCATAATAAAGTGACTATTATAAATAAAAATTGTTTCATGTCAGTTCTGTAGATCGGATTAGCTAAGATGTCATCCGAACAAATATTGTACTGAGATACGACGCCTCAGCATAGAGTTTCCTGACGATTCGTCATTGACGCTACGATTATCGGCACAGACGTGATGGCTACACCTCACCCTGTTACGCAAGACAAACGCCAAAATACACCAGAGTGAAAAAATTTAAAAATTTAATAGCAACTTTCAAATGCCTGTGGTTTACTACCGCCAGCTTATTTCAGTGGCCAATGGAAGATCTACTCAGGACACCGCATTTGACGGTCAGATCATAAAGGCGGAGAAACTGGAGGAGAATGCTGCCAAATAAAATAAATACAGCAGCGAGGACGGGAGAGGCGCCGCTAAGGCGCCTTTTTTTATGCCTGCCGAGTCCGCCCTGGTCATTTCAAAATCTCAATCGCAAAAAAACTTCATCGAGTGACTTACCCATGCCTGAAATAACTCCACAGGACCGCGCCATCAAAAACTGGCTGTTAGTTTGTCTTTTCCTGATCTTCGCGATGGTGATTCTCGGTGGCGTTACCCGACTCACCGACTCTGGATTGTCGATGGTTAACTGGCGGCCGCTTCACGGTATTATTCCACCACTGACTCAACAGGCATGGCAGGAAGAGTTTGGTCATTATCAGCGGTCTCCCGAGTTCCAGAAAATCAATCGCAATATGAGTGTTGACTCTTTTAAGTCGATATTCTGGTTTGAGTATTCGCACCGATTACTGGGTCGTGTCATCGGCCTGGTGTTCTTAATTCCATTTTTATATTTCTGGTGGCGTAAACAGATTCGCCCTGGATTAACGCCGAAATTACTAATCATGTTTTGCCTGGGTGGCCTGCAGGGGTTGCTCGGCTGGTATATGGTGAAAAGTGGTCTGGTCAACAACCCGCATGTAAGCCAGTACCGATTAACTGCGCATCTCATGAGTGCCATTTTAATCTTCGGCTATATCCTCTGGACGATACTCGACCTGACTAACCAGAAAACTTACCAGGCGCTGGCTGCCTCAGGCATTCGTCGTTGGCGAAAATGGTCTCTGGCTTTGACAACACTGCTGCTGGTCACCATTATTTCAGGTGGATTTGTCGCCGGGCTGGATGCTGGGTTAATCTATAATACTTTTCCGATGATGGGTGGGAACTGGATTCCAGAGGGTATTTCTGCCCTGTCACCCTGGTATCAAAACCTGTTTGAAAACAAAGTTACCGTCCAGTTTGATCACCGACTACTAGCGATGACAACGGGTGTTTTACTGATCGGCTGGTACTGGAAAGGTCGGTCATCTTTTGACGATGCCAGCATTGCACGCAGTTTTAAACTTATTGGCATGATGGTCATTATTCAGCTCGTGCTCGGTATTACGACGCTGTTGTGGCAGGTGCCGGTCTGGCTAGGTGCTATGCACCAGGCGGGGGCATTGTTATTGTTTAGCGCATTGCTAATTAACCAGCACGCGTTAAGTCGACGATAGGTTTTCAATAAATTAATTGAAATCAGTAATCGACAGGTAGTACAGGTCACTTACAATAGGCGTATCGAAAGATACGGTTTTTCAGGAAGCAGGAACACCTGGTGAAAAATAATGGGTAATATCAGGATCGGTCAGGGTTACGACGTGCATGCGCTCACAGAAGGTGATGGACTGGTCTTGGGTGGCGTTCGCATACCCGCCGATAAAGCCTTCATCGCGCACTCCGATGGCGATGTTTTGATCCACGCTCTCTGCGATGCCTTACTCGGCGCACTGGCGCGAGGTGATATCGGTGGACTATTCCCGGATACCGATGCAGCACACCGAGGTCGCGACAGTCGAGAATTCCTGCGTCACATCAAAACGATCATGGGCGAAGATGGCTATCGTCTGGGTAACGCGGATATTACAATCGTGGCACAGGCACCCAAAATGGCGCCCCACCTGATTGATATGAAGCAAAGACTGGCAGAAGATTTAGACACTCAAGCAGATCAAATCAACATTAAAGCGACTACCACCGAGAAACTCGGTTTCACGGGGCGTGAAGAAGGTATCGCTGTGCATGCTGTAGTGCTACTGGAGAAGCAGCAATGAATTTAGGGCCGGTAATGCTCGATATTGCGGGACTTGCACTCGATGACAGTGACCGAAAGCGACTCATGCATCCTCAGGTGGGTGCTGTGATTTTATTTAGCCGAAATTACCAATCGCCCTCGCAGTTAAAGGCGCTGGTCGAAGAGATACATAGTTTACGAATGCCTCGACTGGTAGTAGCGGTAGATCAGGAGGGTGGTAGAGTACAGCGCTTTCGAGAAGGCTTCGAAAAAATTCCGCCGATGGCGGGCCTCGGTGAAATGTACGACCAGGATTCCGGTAAAGCGATTGAATGCGCCGGCACCATCGCCTGGGTAATGGCTGCTGAGCTATTACATTACGGTGTCGATGTCAGTTTCGCGCCGGTGCTGGACATAGGTGACCCGGTGAGTCAGGTGATTGGTGATCGTGCTTTCCACCGTAATCCTGAAACTATTACCCGACTCGCTAACGCCTGGGTGCGTGGTATGCGCAAGGCCGGTATGGAAGCAGTGGGCAAGCATTTCCCTGGCCATGGCTCAGTAGCAGGTGATTCACACCATGTGATGCCTTTTGATCGTCGTAGTTTCGAAGACATAGAAGCACTGGATCTCATTCCTTTTCGGCGGGTAATCGCGACACATCTCAGCGGTATCATGATGGCGCATGTCATCTACGAACAGGTCGATGAGGTCGCCGCTGGTTATTCCAGCCGTTGGATAGAGGAAATATTACGCCAACGACTCGGTTTCGATGGCTTAGTCTTTAGCGACGATTTGAGTATGAGTGGTGCCGAATCGGTTGGCGGGTATAGCGACCGAGCGCGCCTGGCATTACAGGCAGGCTGTGATGTCTTACTGGTCTGTAACAATTCTGACGGTGCCGACGAAGTACTCGATTCCCTGGGTGATTACGATAACCCGGCTTCGAGGATTCGCATGATCCGCATGCATGGCCGACCACCGAAAGATTCGGCCAGGCTGTTTGAATCCCGCGCCTGGCAGCAGGCGGTGAAAGTGTTAAATGATTTCAATCAACAGGTTCAGTCGACTGATAGCGAGGACTTTTTCGAATAATGTTTGAACTAGAGAAGTGGATTCCCGGAATTGACCGGGAATGGTTATGGACTGTTCAGGTTTTTATCGTGGTTTTGATCACGGTGTTCACTAACTTTTTCATCAAGCGATTTCTCAAACGGATGGTGTTGAAACTCACCAGTACTAGCACCAACTGGGATGATATTGTTGTGCAGGCGATGAGCCGACCTCTGGGCTGGATAGTCTGGCTGGTAGGGCTCGATTTTGCGGCGAGTATTATTTACGCCGAAACTCAATCACCGATTTTTGCCATTAGTGATTCGATTCGTAATGTTGGCGTGCTGGTGTGTCTTACCTGGTTTATCCTGGCATTCATCCGTGGTGCCGAGCAGGAGATATCGCAAAATTCCGATCAGGTCGACCGGCATACGGCCGAGGCCATCAGTAAACTGGTACGCCTGGCGGTAATCATTACCTCGGTACTGGTTATGCTCCAGACTATGGGATTTAGTATTTCCGGAGTGTTAGCAATGGGCGGTGTCGGAGGCATAGCAGTGGGCTTTGCGGCGAAAGATTTACTCGCTAACTTTTTCGGTGGTTTAATTATTTATCTCGACCGGCCATTTGCCATCGGTGACTGGATACGCTCCCCCGATAGAGCCATCGAAGGTACAGTCGAAAAAATCGGCTGGCGTCTCACCGTCATTCGAAATTTTGAATCGCAACCCATGTATGTGCCCAACTCGATATTTACCAATATCGTGGTGGAAAATCCCTCACGGATGGCGAATCGACGAATTTATGAAACCATTGGATTACGCTACACCGATATCGCGAGCATGGACAAGATAGTCGATGAGGTGAAAGCCATGTTGTTGGAGCACGAGGCTATCGATAGCGGGCAAACCATGATGGTTAATTTCAATGCCTTTTCCGATAGCTCGTTAGACTTTTTTATCTATACCTTTACCAAAACTACCAAATGGGTAGAATTTCATACCATTAAACAGGATGTCATGCTTAGAGTAGCCGAAATCATTCAACGTCATGGAGCCGAAATAGCCTTCCCAACCTCGACCTTGCATCTGGCTGACCCGATAACCGTAGAGAATTCGAGAACTTAATCCGATGCAACTCAAAAGAGCTCAGGAAATCCATCACGATGCTGCAGTGCTATTCGATGCCGAGGCGGTTGAAGCAAGTATAGCCAGCCTGGCAGCCAGGGTGGCAGTCGATTGTAAAGATGATTTCCCACTGGTGCTAGGCGTGATGAATGGTGGTCTGTATTTAACCGGGCAATTAATGCGTCACTGGGAGTTTCCACTCACGGTCGATTATGTCCATGCTACGCGTTACCGGTTGAAGACGCTTGGCAAAGACGTGCTCTGGAAGGCCTATCCGCAAAACGAAATTCGTGACCGCAATGTGCTCATCATCGATGATATTTTCGATCAGGGCTATACCCTCGAAGAAGTCCGTTCTTACTGCATAAAACACGGTGCTAAGTCCTGCCAGAGTGTTTTTCTAATACGCAAAACGCACGAGCGCAAGAAGGCCGATATCCAGCCCGATTACGTCGGTCTCGAATGTGGCGATTGCTATGTCTATGGTGCTGGTATGGATCTGAACAGCCACTTTCGCAATCTCTCCAGTATTTACACTATCGACGAAAAGGTAACCGAATAGTGGCAGACCTCTATGCTGTTATTGGCGGAAGCGGTCTTTATACACTTGACGAACAGTTTCAGATCGAAAGCGCGGAGAAATTACAGACGCCCTACGGGGACACATCGACCGAATTGCAAATTGGCCTTTGGCAGGGCCACCGGGTTGCATTCCTGCCCCGGCACGGTGCATCGCATCAGGTGCCACCGCATAAAATTAACTATCGCGCGAACCTGTGGGCGCTGAAAAATATTGACATTACCCATATTATTGCCGCCAATGCTGTCGGAGGGATAGACTCGCGATACGGGCCTCTGGCACTGGGTTTGCCCGACCAAATCATCGACTATACCAGCAATCGAGAGCATAGCTTCTTCGATGGAGAGAGTGGCGAAGTCGAGCATATCGATTTTACTCAGCCGTATAGTCAGACGCTTAGAGAAGCGATTATACGAGCAGCCAGAAAAAGCCATAGCGATCTTATCGATGGTGGCACTTATGGCTGTACCAATGGCCCCCGGCTTGAAACCGCCGCTGAAATAAAGAAATTGAAGATGGACGGTTGTAGCATTGTCGGCATGACCGGTATGCCCGAAGCCGCGCTCGCAAGAGAGCTCGACATTGAATACGCTTCGATTGTACTGGTGGTTAACTGGTGCGCCGGTATCGGAGATAAAGCAATCACGATGGAAGAGATAACAACAGTGCTCAGGCAGGGCGTCGATAATATCCGCCAGTTGGTTTCAGATACATTGTCCCAGGTCAAAATATGAATTATTGCAGCCAGTGCGGTCAGGCCGTGAGCTTACGCGTTCCAGCGGGTGATAATCGCGAGCGTTTTGTCTGCGATGCCTGTGATATCGTGCATTACCAAAACCCCAATAATGTAGCAGGAGCGATTCTCACCTGGGAAGACAAGGTGTTGTTGTGTAAAAGAGCGATTGAGCCCTGTTATGGCCTGTGGACTTTACCCGCTGGATTTATGGAAAATAATGAGTCGGTGCACCAGGCTGCGGCACGCGAGTCGATCGAAGAAGCCAATGCGGAACCCGGACACCTGAGCCTGTTTGGTGTTTTTAGTATGCCGTATATTTCGCAGGTTTATTTGATGTTTTACGGTGAATTATTATCCGAGAAAATCTCTGCTGGAATAGAGAGCCTCGACGTCGGTTTATTTACACAAGATCAGATTCCCTGGGATGAAATGGCATTCCCGGTGGTGAAACATTGCCTGGAATTATTCTTCGAGCACGGTGTTGATTCCGGCAAGGTTCATCAAGCTAGATTTAATCGCTTGCCGAATCGTGAAGTCGAAATATTTACTGAGTTGTAAAATCGTTTAGCCAATATTCTTGGGTGTCACATAATCAGCTGTTGAACTAAACCCAGCAGATCATGCGCACTTGACTATATTTACATTGTAGTTACAATTATTGGTTGCTTGCCATTGCGTAAGAACAGAAGAATCTGTCCGTATTATTTCTGCCTGTAAAGCAGATAAACCAGAACGTAAAACTTATGAGGATTATCGACATGCGTGATAATTACGATTTTTCGAATTCAGAAAAAAATCCCTACGCTAAAAAACTAAAGAAGCAAGTTACTATCAGACTTGATGAAGATACGATTGATTACTTTAAAGGTCTATCTGATGACAAGGGCATACCATACCAAAGTCTCATTAATCTTTATTTAAGAGACTGCGCGCAATCACATAAAGACTTAAAGTGGCAATAGCAACAACAGATCGTAGGATGCGGTGAGGCACGAACCGCATCGATCGAGAAAAACAACCCAACACCAAATAAATGACGGAATATCGTAGAGCCAGGATCCCAGGAGCAACCTATTTCTTCACAGTAAACTGCGCTCAACGTAAAGGAAATAGCATTCTAACGGATAATATCGACACCCTGAGAAATGCATTCCGTAAAGTTAAAAACGACCACCCATTTGAGATAAATGCTATTACCGTCTTGCCGGAGCATTTACATTGTATTTGGACCCTGCCGCATGACGACACGGACTTTAGCTCTCGTTGGGGGTTGATCAAAGCCGCTTTCTCCCGAGCAATTCCAAAGACAGAGCGCCGCTCGGATAGTCGGCTTAAACGCGGAGAGCGAGGGATATGGCAACGACGTTATTGGGAACATTTAATCAGAGACGAAGAAGACTATGCTCGCCATATCGATTATATTTACTGGAATCCGGTAAAACACGGCTGGACAAAACAGGTTAAAGATTGGCCGTACTCCAGCTTTCATAAGCATGTAGATCAAGGCGTCTACCCTTTGGATTGGGCCTGCGATATCGATGAGTCGAGCAATTATGGAGAATAACGCGAGTGATGCGGTTCGTACCTTACCGCATCCTACGGTACTGTTAAGCGAATACATGAAACTATTCAACAATAACACTGCAAGTAGTCGAATTTACAGGAATGTCAGAGATTCTGACACTTCCATGATGATCCATGCCCGATAACTGTGTCTTGATCTATGGAAGATATATGAGCCATATGCTGACGAGCATTTTGTCACTGAAATACAAAGGGATTTCAGTGCACGATTTTGGGAAATGGATCTTACATGCATCTTATTGGAACTCGGAAAGGAAGTTGCGTGTCTAAAGCCTGGCCCTGATATTAGAGTGGAGAATTCAATATGGATAGAAGCAATATCTCCAACTCAGGGTAATGAAAACAGCACAGACAGGGTGCCAGAAATTGTTACTGGTATAGCCCAATCCATTGATAGCGATCTTATTACACTCAGATATACCGCCGCTATTGAAGAAAAGCATAGAAAATATCTTGGCTATATCGAGAGTGGAATTATCAAAAATAATGCCCCCTATATAATTGCACTCGACAGTTCTCAAATTCCCGGTGCGATCTCAGAGCTTCCTATGCCAAGAATAGTCAGTTCCGTTCTCTCAATAGGAAGTCAGTATGTGGAGCTTGACCGAGAGTCAGGAGGTATTGTTGGCGGCGGTTACCACTACAAGGAGGCGGTGACTAAGAAAAATGGCTCTGACGTCCCTATGGACATGTTCCTCAATCCTGATTATTCAGGGATTAGTGCGGTACTATATTCCTGTTCCGACTGCTGTAACAGGGCTGAAAAAAACGGCAGCAGATATATCCTTGTACATAATCCGCTAGCAACTAATCCGATTGACATTGGGTTTTTGGGAGTAGGCAAAGAAGCTGTCACCACAATAGAAAGCGAAACAGATTATTCCATAAGTTGGGTCAATTATGAGCCCGCTTAACAAGGCAAGCAACCGGACGGAAAACTGCCGGTTATAAAGGCGTCAACGGCAGCTCAGGATCGACCAGAGACCTACGCCCAATCACAGCGAACGACCGCTTTATCAACACTCCCATCATTCACTACAAACGACACTAACGCAATTTCTACCGGATACTAGCGCAAACTTTCTCCTGAATTTGATCGAGGTTTTCATACACCACTCCGTGCCGATCCGCATGAATCAATATTTTGGTCTTCTGCTCGGCATCTACCTGTTGATAGAGTTTTTCGACGCTCGAAGGTTCGACGACAGGATCCTGATCTGACTGATACAGGTTAACCCTGGCGTTAATTTTAAGCGGTTGGGCCATTACTTCTTCGACTAGCAATTGCAGTTGATACAGGGCCCGAACCGGAACGTGCTGATAATTCACTTCGGGATGTTCAGGCTCATTCGGGCGAAATGGTATAAGTCCTTCAGAAGCTACCCAACGTACGATTCGGTTGGCATGATGCAGCAAGGGTACAAATCGCATGTTTTTATCAATGAAATCAATCGGCGCAGAAATACTGCTAACGCTGATGATTTTTTTATGCGGGTGATTCGCAGCCTGTAACAATGCCAGTAATCCGCCGGTAGAGAAGCCAACAATATGAATCGACTGGCTGTAAGCTTTGATAATATCGAAACCACGACTAACTGAGGCTAGCCAGTCTGCCCAGTCGCGCCTACGTAAATCCCAGGGCGAAGTGCCGTGCCCTTTAAGGCGTACGCCAAGTACGTGATGCCCATCGCTATGCAGGCGCTCCGCCAGACTACGCATCTCGGCTGGGCTAGCGAGAAAACCATGGATGAGCAGGACAGCGCTAGAGTCGGCTTTCGAGGATTTGAGGAAAAACCAGTTCGGGTCTGCGCTTGCAGTTTGCTGTTGATTGATTTCGAGATGGGACGGTTTGCTAAACTCCTTTTGATCCCATTGCAATGCCAGTATCTGGTCGTCGAAGCGATATTCGGCAAAACGGATGGCATCAACCTTGTCTACTTTATCGATTGCCGACTCGATGATTT
>JAUVCH010000169.1 GCA_030595795.1 Gammaproteobacteria bacterium | reverse complement strand
CCACAGGCCACGCTCTCCTTGTTAATGCCGTGCTTCCAGTAGCTTTGGGTAGTGCCTTTCATCAACAACAGACTACCCGAAGGCAATGGTAATTTTAGCGTTTTCAGGTCCTTTCGCGATTTATGGTTTAACAGGAATGTTCGTTCCTCACCCAGACTCAGCGAAGCGATAACCGGTTCAGAACCAAGTTCGCGCTCATCGTCGCTATGCATACCCATAGAATCTTGCTGATCACGATAGTAATTCAGAAGGACACTGTTAAAGCTATGTCCTGTCAGGACTTCGATGGTTGTTTTTATTTCCAGTAATGTATCTGTCCAGGGCAGGGGCTCCATGCTAATGCCGGAGTATCGATAACTCGCCTCGCGATCTCCATACCATGCGCTCAGTCTTGGTTGTGGCCAGCTTTTGCCATAAATAGTGATCTGTTCCTGGCGCCAGGGCGTTTGTCGAATTAGCTCTATTAACAAATCGTCTGAGGGCTTATGCAGGCTAATTTCCACATAAAACGAAATATCGGAGTCAATTAAAGGTAGTCGTTCAAAATCATCAATTGTTGTTTCCATGTGGTCTCATTAGAATGATGCTATCGATCAAAGTCAAACGGTGACCATGATGAAACTACAGGGGATTAACCACCTCGCTTTTATTACCGATGATATGGTGAAAACCATTCGGTTTTATCGCGATTTACTGGGTTTAAAGCTGAGTGCTGGTATCGGTCACGAGGGTTATCGGCACTACTTTTTCCAGTTTCCAGATGGTGCTACACATATCGCTTTTTTTGAGTACGAAGGGGCGAGCATCATGAATCGGAAGTTTCCTGGGAATCGCACTACATTACCACTAGGCTTTGACCATGTGTCGTTCACGGTGGATAGCAAGCAGGCATTGTTCGCGCTCAAAGATAAGCTCGAAGCCGCCGGACTCGAAGTCGAGGGAGCTATAGATCATGGCATCTTCTGGTCGATTTATTTTTATGACAGCAACAACATACCGCTGGAAGCGACCTGGCAGTTTATGGAGGTGTTACAGGCTCCAGCCATGAGCGAGGATGATCCACTCGATATTGTTAACGAGGGTAGCGAGGCACAGGTCGGTCATTGGCCTTCGGTGACTAAAGAAACCGCCGAGTCGGATATGCGAGCCGACGGGGGAAACGGACATCCGATGCGGGAGCATTTTTTAAAAAGTGGTCTGGCTCGATTTAGCGAAGGCCTGTCGCAAAATTTTATTGAATCACTACGACCGACTGAAGACTGAGTATGAAATACGAATTAGATCATCAAGATATTCGCAATGCAGTTGAACAACTGTGTACTGATTTCCCTGGAGAATATTGGCGGCAATGCGACCGCGAACAGGCTTACCCGGCAGCTTTTGTTACAGCCTTAACCGATGCGGGGTATCTGGCTGCCCTAATACCCGAAGAGTTCGGTGGTTCTGGATTGCCGCTTTCTGCCGCAGCCGCAATCCTCGAAACCATCCATCAACAGGGTTGTAACGCAGCAGCCTGCCACGCCCAAATGTACACCATGGGGACGGTTTTACGGCATGGCTCAGAGGCACAGAAGAAACAATACCTGCCCGCTATAGCGGAGGGTAGTTTGCGACTACAGGCCTTTGGTGTTACCGAGCCTTCTAGTGGCACCGATACCACCGCGCTGAGGACGACGGCTAAACTGGAAGGCGACAATTACATCGTCAATGGTCAGAAGATCTGGACTTCACGCGCCGAGTATTCCGACCTGATGCTATTGCTGTGTCGGACGATGCCACGCGATCAAATCAAAAAACGTACCGATGGTTTGTCGGTGTTACTCGTCGATATGCGTGACTGCCCGGATAAGACCCTCACTATTCGACCGATTCGCACCATGATGAATCACGCTACCACCGAAGTCTTCTTCGACAATATGCCGGTACCCGCGACTAGCCTGATTGGCGAAGAGGGTAAAGGTTTTCGCTATATACTTTCGGGTATGAATGCCGAACGTATCCTCATCGCCTCGGAATGTATCGGCGATGCGAAGTGGTTTATCGAAAAGGCTTCGAGCTATGCCAATGAGCGCTCGGTATTCGGCAGACCGATTGGCCAGAATCAGGGCGTACAATTCCCCATCGCCAAAGCCTATTCGCAAATGCGTGCCGCCGAACTCATGCTACGCGAGGCGATTCGTCTGTATGAGGATGGTGAGAACCCCGGTGAAGAGGCCAATCTCGCCAAGATGCTCGCTGCAGATGCCTCCTGGGCTGCGGCCGAAGCCTGTTTGCAAACTCATGGCGGTTTTGGTTTTGCCGAGGAATACGATATCGAGCGTAAATTCCGTGAAGCGCGCCTGTATCAGGTGGCACCGATTTCGACCAATTTAATCCTCAGCTATATCGCAGAACACGTTCTCGATATGCCACGCTCGTACTAAGTATTCTCTGAGATACCTAATTTATGACTTATACCACCTTACTCGTCGAAACTATCGAGCCGCATATACTCAAGGTCACTTTGAACCGGCCCGAATCCGCTAACGCCTTCAATACCCAGATGGCGATTGAGTTATATCAATTGTTTGAAAGCCTGGCACTCGATGCTGGTGACACTCGTTGTATTCTACTCACAGGCGCAGGAGAACGCGCTTTTTGTGCGGGCGGTGATTTGAAAGAACGTAATAACATGACCGACGAAGTCTGGGGTCAGCAGCATTTGATCTACGAGCGCATGGTTCGTGCAGTACTGGACTGTCCGGTACCCGCGATTGGCGCCATTAACGGCGCTGCCTACGGTGGTGGTTGCGAAATTACAGCGGCGATGGATTTTGTATATGCCGCCGATCATACACGCTTTGCGCTAACCGAAACCAGCCTCGGTATTATCCCCGGAGCAGGGGGCACGCAAACCCTGGCGCGTGCGATGGGCGAACGCCGCGCCAAGGAACTCATCCTGTCGGCTCGACCATTCTCTGCGGATGAAGCTTTACGGTGGGGACTGGTAAACGCGGTATATCCGCTCGATGAGCTAATAGCTGCTGCTTTGGAAACCGCGCAGCGCATTGCCTCAAATGCGCCAATTGCGGTGCGTCAGGCTAAACAATCGATTCATCGGGGTTTGCAAATGTCTCTCGCGGACGGCCTGGCCTTTGAAATCGAAGCCTATAATCGAACCGTTCCAACCAAAGACAGGCTTGAAGGCGTACTCGCTTTTAATGAAAAACGAAAACCCAATTTTCAGGGGCGTTAAGGGTCGAATCTCTGTGACTAATCAACCTATTGAAGAAGACGACGATAATCGGGGCAACCTGATCCCGAGTTCTTCGGTGTCGGAAGCGCCTTTGCCTGAGACAGGTACCGACGAACACCCCTATCAGAAACTAACCCCCGATACCGTCATCGACGCCGTCGAGTCTACTGGCCGATATTCCGATGCACGTATTCTGGCTTTGAACAGCTACGAGAATCGAGTCTATCAGGTGGGGATAGAGGACAGCGATCCGCTGATCGCCAAGTTTTATCGCCCCGAACGCTGGGGTGTCGAGCAAATTGACGAAGAGCACCGCTTCACCCAATATTTGTTTGATGAAGAGATTCCAGTAGTACCACCATTGGTGATCAGTCCAGACTCCGAGATGCCGACACTTTCCAACCACGAAGGCTTTATGTTTGCGCTCTATCCTCGACAGGGTGGTCGAGCGCCGCAACTCGATGATCTGGAACACCTGCATCAACTAGGTCTGTTTATCGGGCGTATACACGCGGTGGGTAAGGCTTTTCCATTACAGCACCGAATCAAATTTAATGTATCGCGCTTCGGTTCGGATTGCGTCGAGTATTTATTGGTAAATAATTTCATTCCTTCCGAGTTGATCGGGGCTTATGAAGCGGTAACCCGGGAAATTCTCGAAGAAATTACCGCTAGTGATCCAGAATCGGATGCCTATGACCAAATTACCCTGCACGGCGATTGTCATCCCGGCAATGTTCTGTGGCGTGACGATCGGCCCCATTTCGTCGACTTTGATGATGTGTTGACCGGGCCAGCCATTCAAGACTTGTGGATGTTATTATCAGGCGATTTACACAACCGACAGATGCAGTTAGCCGAGATTGTTGAAGGCTACGAAATGTTTATGCCATTTAACCTGGCGGAATTACGTTTGATCGAACCCTTGCGAACCCTACGCATGATGCACTATAGCGCCTGGCTAGCACGGCGATGGAAAGACCCGGCATTCCCGATTAGCTTTCCGTGGTTTAACACGCCGCGCTACTGGTCTGAGCATATTCTTGAATGCAAAGAGCAATTGTCGAATTTACGCGAACCCGCTTTAACCATGCCAAAAGTGCCTTAAACAGAATGCTTGATTTAACAGCCAATCATGAACTACGGCTACTGCTAGCATCCAATCTAAATGCTTTTACCTGTGAAGCAATTATCGACCACGAGAAAAAAAACGCAGCTGTCGCGGTAGTGGTTACCAACTGCCAGCAACCAGCCGATATCGACGAAGTAGTTTTTGATCCAGATGCCTGTGATCAGGCAGCGTTTATTCTGACGACTCGCAGTGACCGGTTAAATAATCATCGCGGGCAACGCGCTTTCCCTGGAGGGCGTATAGACAATGGTGAGACAGCAGAGCAGGCGGCATTGCGCGAACTCGAAGAAGAGATTGGGTTGAAGCTGGGCACCGAGCATATTCTCGGTCGGCTCGACGACTATGCGACGCGATCAGGCTATGCGATAACGCCAATCGTATTATGGGGAGGTAGCAACCTCCAGATGATGGCAAATCCAGACGAAGTAGAAACTATCCATGCGGTGCCGATTAAAGAGTTACTCCGTTACGATGCACCGATGCTCGAAACAATCCCGGAAAGCGAACATCCGGTTTTGAAAATGCCATTGGGTAGTCGTTGGTTTGCGGCACCAACAGCAGCGATTGCCTATCAGTTTCGTGAAGTGGCGATATTGGGGAAGTCGACGCGAGTGGCGCATTTTGAGCAGCCTTATTTTGCCTGGCGGTGATGCCTTGAAGCCGCTATGTGGCTACATCACCACTGTTTTATCGGTATAATCAGAGGGCTTTTTCCTCGTTAAAATATGATATGGTCTCAATAGGCGCCACCAGACTAGCATGAAGAAGACGATGTTGGTCGATTAATACTGATAAATAGGAGGCAAAAACATGGCAAACGAACATACAGATAAATTCCTGGAAAATAATAAACGATATGCAAGTGGTGAGGCAGTGCATTCTGCATCGCATCCCGGAGAGCAGCCGATCAATCCAGACAAACACGTGGCAGTTGTTGCCTGCATGGATGCACGGATTGATGTGGAAGACCTGCTTGGCCTGAAAACTGGCGACGCACACATCATTCGTAATGCTGGCGGTGTCGTGACTGACGATGCGATTCGCTGCCTGATAATCTCGCATCACCTACTCAATACTAATGAAATCATATTGATTCATCACACTCGTTGCGGGATGCTAGCTTTTACCGATGACCTACTCAAAGCAGGACTGGAAGGAGATCCAGCGGCTGAGGAACTACTAGGTAAAGCAACCGGACGCAGTTTCACCAGTTGTCACAGTAGCTCGGCGACGCCCGATCAGTTTCATGCCTTTCGGGGCTCACTTGAGGCTCTCGATTCGCCTGCCAGTGAGGAGCAAACTGAGCGTCTTTCCTGGGATGTCAGGCGTTCGATCTCCAGAATAATGAATCACCCCTGGATACCCACCGATGGCCCTGATGCCTCAACGGTACGAGGATTCATCTACGATGTTGATACTGGAAAACTTGCCGAAGTGAGCTATCCAGGACCGATGGGCACCTTCGGCTGATGGTCTGCTCAATTCTAGATAGATGAAAAATAGTTAATAACGGAGAGAGAGGACAGGTTCCTTTCTCCGTTGTAGCTACCAATAGCTCCATAGGGCGTAATCTCGCAACGTATTACGCCGTATTAAAATTACCAATCCAGCATGTTACCCTACGCTATCCTTAACCCACACAGTTCCAAGGAAAAACCTATGACCGATCTGTTCGAGAAAAAAGCAATAGACTGGGACGCAAATGACAGAAGAACCCAGC
>JAUVCH010000088.1 GCA_030595795.1 Gammaproteobacteria bacterium | reverse complement strand
AGCCATCAACACGTCGTTCGCTATATGAGCAAGGCTCAAAAACTCGGTTCGAGTAACCAATACAGCATTAACATCGATCCCGAATGGCAGCTCGAAAATATCGGTGTAGCAGCCCTGGTCACCACACCTGGCAATGACTCTTACCTGCAGGCGGTATATACGGAAATAACACCGTTACTCGTAAAATAGCAACACTTTGTCAGTAGCCATCATTTAATCAATGATTAACTGGCCTAAATCCACTATGATTGAGTTGAACTTGAGCAGATAACGCACGGGAATTACAGGATTCGTGCGTGTCCAAAATAATACTTATTTAATCTTGCGCAATGAATCAAAAACATCGAAAAGCCACGAAAGGAATTCTACAGCTATTAATAGCTGCCGTTCTTTGTGCGCCTTCTCTATCGAATTCTGCCACCAAATTATATAAATGGATCGATGAAAACGGTGAAGTTCGTTACAGCGACCAACTACCAACTCAGGACGTTCGCAAAAGACACCAGATGTTAAACGATAAGGGCGTTGTCATCGAAACAAAAGAAGTCCCTCGAACAAGAGAAGAGCGGCTTGCCGAAGAACGTGAGAAAAAATTAATCCAGGCCAAACTCAAAGAAGAGAGAAGAAAAAAAGCACAGCAGGATAAAATAGATCGGGTATTGTTACTGACATTCAGCTCAGAAGATGAAATGAAAGATGTACGTGATAATCGAATCGAAGTCATCGATTCTGTGATTCGCCTCATTAAAAAGAGCCTCATCAAAACCGAAGAGCAGGTCATAATCCTCGAAGATCAGGCCGACCTGACATATGTCTCCAAAGGTAAAGAGATCCCTGGCGGACTGGCGCAACAAATCGAGCATTTTACCCGCAAAGCCGAGAATAGAACTGAACAATTGCGACTCAAAGAAGAAGAAAAAAATCGAATCAATACCCAGTTTGATTCCGACCTGGAGCGTTATCGTTTTCTCAAAGAAGATGAATTAGAAAGGGAACAGGCAACACAGGAAAAATAGGTTTCAGGACTTAATTAACGTCCCAACCCCACTATCGGTCAACAGTTCCAGCAACACCGAATGCCGTACTCTGCCATCGATAATATGACTGGTTTTAACGCCCGATTTTACCGCTTCCAGCGCACAACTAACTTTCGGTAACATGCCACCGTGGATGATCCCCTGCTTGATTAAATCGTCGGTTTCCTTCGCTTCGAGCCCGGTCAATAATTCACCATCCGAGTTTAGCACACCGGGTGTATTAGTCAGCAACAGCAACTTTTCTGCACCCAACACCGAGGCCAGCTTACCGGCTACCAGATCGGCATTAATGTTATAAGACACGCCATCGGCACCAACACCAATCGGCGCAATAACAGGTATAAAATCATCGTCGTCGAGCATTTTAACAACGGCAGGGTCGATGCTTTCGACTTCACCGACCTGGCCCAGATCATGCAACTCGTCGTCTGGCCCTAACTTCATTTTGCGAGCACTGATCATGCCGCCATCTTTTCCTGTAAGACCAACCGCTCTGCCTCCATGACGGTTAATCAACGAAACGATCTGCTTGTTGACCAACCCGCCAAGCACCATTTCAACCACATCCATTGTCTCGTTATCGGTCACCCTCATACCTTCGATGAAACGGCTTTCCTTGCCTATTTGCTCAAGCAGCTTGCCAATTTGTGGGCCACCGCCGTGCACAATTACCGGATTTACACCCACCTGTTTCAGCAACACTATATCCTGCGCAAAACTACTCTTTAAAGCTTCGTCCACCATGGCGTTGCCACCGAATTTAATCACCACTGTTTTCCGGTCTAGCGCCTGTATATAGGGAAGCGCCTCGATCAGAATTTCGGCTACACTGCTTTTTTTAACGGTCATATTGTTAATCTGATTTTATATTAATTAATTTTTACGTATCGATCCGCCAAAATATCAATCAACTGTCTGGCAATTTCTGGTTTGCTCGCCAACGGCAATATCTGTTTACCATCCTCCCAGAGCAGTAGAACTTCGTTACTGTCTGTTCCAAAGCCGGTTTCTGGATTACCAACCTGATTAGCCGCAATCATATCGAGTTTCTTACGGCTTAGCTTATCGGCTGCGTATTTCTCGACATTTTCAGTTTCAGCGGCGAATCCCAGGGTAAATGGCGGATTATCCAGAGCGGTCACAATACTGACGATATCGGGATTACGAATCAACGATAATTGCATTTGATCAGAAGTTTTTTTTATTTTTTGTTCGCTTTGCTGCGCTACTCGATAATCAGCAACTGCGGCACAGGCGATAAATATATCGGCGTCGCTAACCCGATCCATCACCGCATCGCACATTTCCACCGCACTATTGACTGAAACACGTTCGACGCCAGATGGTGGTGCAAGATTAACCGGCCCGCTGACCAATGTAACATTGGCGCCCGCCTGAGTCGCCGCCTGCGCTAGCGCATAACCCATTTTTCCGGAGCTATGATTACTGATGTAGCGCACTGGATCGATTGCTTCACGGGTTGGTCCAGCGGTAATCAACACTTGCCTGCCGGTTAATTTACCGGGTTGGAAATGAGTATTAATCAATTGCAGTAAAGCTTCAGCTTCAAGCATACGACCCAGACCTACATCACCGCAGGCCTGCTCACCGGCATCCGGCCCCCATATTAGCGTGCCGCGCTCAGCGAGTGCGGTCAGATTCTCCTGGGTAGCTGAATTCGCATACATCTGTTGGTTCATCGCCGGGGCGATTGCAATCGATTTTTTCTCGGCAAGACAGAGTGTTAGTAACAGGTTATCGCCATAGCCCTGGCGCATTTTAGCGATAAAATCGGCCGATGCGGGCGCCACTACCATTAGATCGGCCCAACGCGCCAGTTCGATGTGATCCATCGCCGATTCAGCCTCGGCATCGAAGATATCGATATAAACCCGGTGGCCACTCAGCGCCTGGAAGGTCAGGGGCTGCACGAACTCGCAAGCCGCCGGCGTCATCACCACACGCACCTCGGCGCCAGCCTTAATTAGCAGACGTAATAGTTCAGCTGCCTTGTAAGCAGCAATGCCACCGGTGACACCGAGAACTATTTTTTTCTTGTGTGTTATATGCATATGCTCTATTTTAACCAACAAGGACACCACGTAAAGGATTACCCATGGCAATAACCGACTGGCCCCGCGAAGAACGGCCCCGCGAAAAACTTTTAGCAAAGGGTGCAAACACCCTGTCTGATGCGGAACTATTAGCAATATTTCTACGAACTGGCATCCCCGGCACCTCAGCGGTAGGCCTGGCGCGTCAATTACTTAACAGTTTTGGTTCATTGCGCTCTCTACTCACCGCCTCAAAAAAAGATTTTTGCAGCCACAAGGGTTTGGGAGACGCCAAGTACGCTCAGTTACAGGCAGTACTCGAAATGGCAAACCGGCACCTGGGTGAGGAAATAAAACGCAGCGATGCAATCACCAGTCCCGCCGATACGATCGCTTATCTACATGCCCAACTTCGCGACAAGCAACACGAAGTTTTTGCCTGCCTGATGCTTGATAATCGAAATCGTGTTATTGCATATCGAGAGTTATTCCGTGGCACCATCGATGGCGCTAGCGTTTATCCACGCGAAGTCGTAAAACAGGCACTGGCCGATAACGCTGCCTGTGTTATTTTAGCGCACAATCATCCCTCGGGGGTCTGCGAGCCCAGTCAGGCTGATGTGCAGATTACCGAGCGCTTGAAAAAAGCATTGGCGCTGGTGGATATCCGTGTGCTTGACCATGTTATTGTTGGCGATGATACGCTATGTTTTTCTGAACGGGGGTTGATTTGATGGAGCCAGGGGAATGACTACCATCACTCAATATTCTGAACCTGCTCGCGCATCTGCTCGATCAACACTTTAAGATCAACCGACCACTGGGTCGTCGTAGCATCCTGTGATTTCGAAGCCAGCGTATTGGCTTCTCGATTCAGTTCCTGCATTAAAAAGTCCAGCCGACGCCCGACTGCTTCATTACGTTTAAGCACGTTTTCAACTTCGGCGATATGCGTATCGAGTCGATCCAGCTCCTCGTCCACATCGAGTTTCTGAGCGAGTATTGCCAGTTCCTGTTCGAGACGGCCTTCGTTGGCACCTTCGGCCCACTTTTGTATTTTTTCGTTCAGGTTAGATTTCCACTTCTCATGCATGGCGGTAACCATCGCAGGTCTATGCACGCGCAATTCGGCGACGATCTCGCTGATCTGGTTACAGCGAGTTGAAATTAACTCACCCAACGCCTTGCCTTCGCCTTCTCTCGATTCGACTAACTGCCCCAGTGCCGACTGTAAACTAGTCTTCGCCAGATCGATTAACGGCGACATATCTTTTTCGGCATCGGCGATAACTCCGGGCCAGCTCAAAATATCGGAAACTGATAATTTGCTACCTTCGTGCACGATATTAAGCACTTCCTGCTCTACCTGTCGCAGGCTGCGCACAATATCCTGATTTAGTTGTATGCCGCCATTATTAGTCTGGTTGAGCTTGTAACGCAGACTGATATCGACCTTACCGCGAGTCAGATATTTAGTTACCTGCTTGCGCACCTCAGGCTCCAACCCTCTAAATTCTTCGGGTAATTTCAAACCCGGCTCCAGATAACGGTGATTGACCGAACGAATTTCCCAGGTCACCGAACCAGTTTCACAACTTTCCTGAACACGGGCAAATGCCGTCATACTTCTGAGCACGTTTCTATTCTCCTACTTTCTTTCATCCAGTAAATGTTCAATGCTTCGATATAGTTGATCATTGAAGCGGACGGGCATCATAGCTTATTTGATCTCGGCATGCATAAAGACAAATCCATAATGCGTCGAAATCATCTAGCTCTTTACAAGACTCGCGCCGTATAATCCCTCTCTTTATTATCAGGACGTCTAAATGCGACCAAGCAGTCGAGCCACCGACCAGTTAAGATCAATCAAACTCACCCGAAACTACACAAAGCACGCTGAAGGCTCGGTGCTAATTGAATGCGGCGATACCCGTGTGATTTGTACCGCTTCGATAGAAAACTCGGTGCCCGGATTCTTGCGCGGCAAGGGTAGTGGTTGGGTCACCGCCGAATACGGCATGTTACCGCGCTCCACCGGCAGCCGTATGCGCCGCGAAGCCAATGTGGGTAAGCAAGGGGGGCGGACACTGGAAATTCAACGGCTGATCGGTCGTGCTTTACGCGCCTGCATCGACACAAAACTGCTTGGCGAACGCACTATTGCTATCGACTGCGATGTCATTCAGGCCGATGGTGGAACACGTACCGCATCGATAACGGGAGCCTGGGTCGCTCTCGCCGACGCTATCGATACCCTGCTCGATAAAGGCGTGTTAAAGAAGAACCCTATTCATTGCCAGATTGCTGCTATCTCGGTTGGCATATACGAGGGTGAAGCCGTGCTTGACCTTGACTATGCCGAAGATAGTCAGGCAGATACCGACATGAATGTGGTCATGAACAATCAGGGCGGGTTTATCGAAGTACAGGGCACCGCCGAAGCGGCGGCTTTTTCCGAAGAAGAACTGACCAGTATGTTGACACTGGCGAAAAAGGGCACCGCCGAGATTTTCGATCTACAAAACGAATCCAGGACATCGTGACCAAGCTGGTACTGGCATCGGGTAATGCGGGAAAACTACGGGAGCTCTCAGCCTTACTCGAAGATTTCGGCTATGAGGTACACGCTCAATCCGAGTTCGATGTCATAGAACCAGAAGAAACCGGCACTACTTTCGTCGAGAATGCGATTATCAAGGCACGTAACGCCGCAGAACACACGGGCTTACCTGCGCTCGCCGACGACTCGGGTATCGTAGTCGATGCCTTGCAGGGCGCACCAGGGGTTTACAGTGCGCGTTTTGCAGGAAAAAATGCCAACGACGGAGCCAATAATGCCCTGCTGGTCGAAAAACTCGCGTCAGTTCCCGTCGAGCAACGCACAGCGCGTTACCGAGCAGTAATCGCTTTTATGCGCCATGCTGGCGATCCATCGCCAATTATTTGCGAAGGTAGCTGGGAAGGTCTCATTCAACTAGAGCCGCAAGGTGAAGGTGGCTTCGGCTACGACCCGTATTTCTTTCTGCCAACACAGGGTTGCACCAGTGCTCAACTCAGCGCCGTAGAAAAAAATCGACTCAGCCATCGTGGACAGGCACTGCAACAATTAAGAGCCAGACTTAGCGATGGCATTTAACAGTAATCCACCGCTTGGTCTTTACATCCACCTGCCCTGGTGCGAGAAGAAATGCCCCTATTGCGACTTCAACTCGCATGAGGTAGATAAACTTCCAGAGAAAGAATATATCGAAGCACTGCTACACGATCTGGAGCAGGATTTACCACTAATCTGGGGGCGTAGTATCGAGAGTATTTTTATCGGTGGGGGTACGCCTTCGTTATTTTCTGGCGACACCATCGAACAGCTATTTTCTGGCCTGCGCGCATTACTGAAGCTCAACCCGGGTATCGAAATCACCATGGAGTCGAACCCCGGTAGCGCCGACGCCGCGAATTTTCGAGCTTATCGAGAAAGCGGCGTGAACCGGTTATCGATTGGCGTACAGAGCTTTAACGACGATTTTTTAACCTCGCTTGGCCGAATTCACAACTCGGAACTGGCCATGCAGGCATTCGGCGCCGCACGATCCGCCGGATTCGACAATATCAATATCGATCTGATGTACGGCCTGCCTGGGCAAACGGTAATTCAGGCTCTGGCCGATGTTCAACAGGCAGTTGACATCGGCGTCGAACATATCTCGCACTATCAGCTCACGATTGAACCGAACACCCTGTTCCACCATTCACCACCGGCGCAAATGCCCGACGACGACCTTAGCTGGGAACAGCAATGCCAGAGCCAGGTAATGCTTGCCAAAGCGGGATACCAGCAGTACGAAATATCTGCCTATAGCCAGCAGAATCGACAGTGTCAGCACAACCTGAATTACTGGCATTTTGGTGACTACCTGGGTATCGGAGCGGGGGCTCACGGCAAAATCACCCTCGGTGGCGAAAACCGGGTAATACGTCGAGTCCGACAACGACAACCTCAGACTTACTTACAAAACCAGGGGCGCGATACAATCATCAACGAGAAAGAACTCGCTACAGCAGACCTGGTGTTCGAGTTTATGCTCAATAGTTTAAGGCTTAGCCAGGGATTTGAGTCAAAGTTATTTACTGAGAATACCGGGCTATCGCTCAACGAAGTGTTACCAACTTTACAAACCGCTAGCGAAAAAGGGCTAATTGATATCGATCCTGCGGGAATCTGCCCGACTGCAAGAGGGTTTCAATTCCTGAATGACCTGCAATCTATGTTCCTTGAACATAAATCACCTAAAAATCAAGCATTTTTCAGCTCGGGCAACAAATTTATACACAGCTAAATTAGAGCATTATATTTTGTCAATAGAATTTCTGAAAAAATTTCTATTATTCTTGATACCTATCTAAGTGATTGATATATAAGTATTATTTAGAATTGATCAAAAAGTAACACATCTAACAAAACTCTAGTGTTTCCAAGGCTTCTAGCACTTGTCCATCGTTTTATTCACAGACTTATCCACAGATTCTGTGGATAACCATGACACACATAATGGCATCAATGTTTTATTACAAAAAGGTTACAAGTTACCTTAAGTTAAGGCGCTAAGTTGGGTAGAAAGTGGTTAGCCTGCCGCCATCATAAATCCCATTTAATTTAAGGTCGCCCCTGGTCAGGAATATAGTCCACTAAATAAGTTCCAGACCAACTGTAAGAGATGAAAGCCGGTCTTTATCCTCAGGTAGTATCCTCAACTTGCTTCTGGGGGATCAGCCAGGAGTTCCTCTAATGTACTTTCTTTTAACTTTGGCGATAAAACGATTTGATGCCCTTCCACTGTTAAACCAACAACGGAACGTACAGCAAGTCCCAGAGACTCGAGTATCGACCTGGGCACGCTGGCCATTCCCTAAACTATGTATTACGGATGACAGTCAATATTGTGATGTCGTCAAATTGTGCGGTCTGCCCCATATGCGCCTGGATTTCAGCGACTACCTTTTGCGTTAGGCCTGCCGTAGGCGCTTCTGCCAACAGATTAAGTAGACCGGCCTGACCGAAGGGTTGACCGTCCTGATTAACAATATCGGTAACGCCATCGGTGTAGGCAAACAGAGCCTCCCCTCTTTCCAGCCGCGTTTCACAAATGCCATATTCTGAGCCGGCAAACAGTCCGACTACCGGGCCG
Source organism: Gammaproteobacteria bacterium (assembly GCA_030595795.1). Lineage (GTDB taxonomy): Bacteria > Pseudomonadota > Gammaproteobacteria. Next base: position 8,925 of record JAUVCH010000088.1, on the reverse strand, counting down.
GTAGATTCGAGACTACTTTTTATACCGTTTGATCCGATAATAAATGGTGCCTCATGCCCGGCATTCAAATAATAAAGATGACCTGTCTCCGGTTCTAGCAAGCCGAAGAACAAAGTGGCAAACATGCTGGTATGACCATGAGTTTCAGCAATGTAATTATTAGTGAACTGGATGCTTCTTTTTAGCAATAAATCTGGATGCCTGAGATAAAGGGTCTTCGAATCATTCGGCGTGTCGGTGAATTCGTGCAGCTTGGCCGTTGATCTCAGCAAACTGCGAAACAGGGTCATAAATAACGCGGCTCCGACACCCTTGTCGCAGACATCTGCCACAACCAGCCCTATTCGGCTATGACCATCGATGGTAAATACATCGTAAAAATCACCCGCGACCTCACGAGCCGCCTCGAAATAGTGACTAATATCCCAGCCAGCTACTTCGGGTATATTGCCAGGTAGAAAGCCGGCCTGAATTTTACGACCAATTTCCATTTCTTTTTCGAAAGACAGGATACGTCGTGATCTTTCCACTATATTACTCGCCAGGCTTTGTTCACGTCGGCAAAGCATGCTCATAATCACTTCGATGAAATCCGAATTACCTGAGATCACATCGAATAACGCATGTTTTTCAACCACCAGGAAAACCGAATCTTCCGCTGCAGTCACGCTGGCTGTACGTTCGATAGAACCTAACGCCGCTATCTCGCCAATAACCTGTCCTCTGGAATGATGATTTAACAATATATTTTCATCGTGAACGCGGACGCTACCCTCAAGGATTATGTAGAGAGAATCCCCCATGTCACCTTTATGGATGAGTGTTTCTTCGGCCTTCAACGCACACTCATACGCAATTCTGGCAACGCTACTGATCAATTCGTCCGGTGCACCTTGAAGAAACTGACTATTTTTTAGATGTCTGACGTGATCAGGATCCGGGGATAAAGGACTCATAAAATATCTGCGCTATTTACTAACTCAGCAATATCGCCAAGAAAACAGGTCAATATCAGCCTGTTACCTCCTCCTGCTCTTGCCAAATACTTAGCCCTGTCGGTATTTTGTTTAATCAACATCACTCCCATCCCCCCCGGTAGTCGATCGCTCAGTGGTGTATTACGAGAAATAGCAGGGGTCTCCTGCAAGGAATCATACTGATGGGCATTATCATCGAGGATGACAACCATTTCATTGGCTCCGGTGCTTACTGTAATATCGATATCGCCGCGCTCACTCCCGTAACCGTGGATAATGATATTGGCGCAGGCCTCGTCAACGGCCAGCCGTATACCCGAAATTGCTAAGCTGGAAAGACCAATTTCTTCTGCAACCTGCTCAATAAAACTGCGAATTAAGGCCAAATTATCTAAATCTGACTGTACTTTTAGTGAGGAGCTCTTTACCCCCATAAGTACCAACCTGGACTAAAAAGCGTCAACAGCCCTGGTCAAATCATCATAGATGGAAATATGCACGTCAAATCCGATGGTTTTCATCAGGCGTCTTATTTCCTCGGAGGGTTTTAATAGCTTAAGACAGGCTGTTTCGCTAGCAGATGCCTGCAGAGCCACGTGAATTTTGTGCATGGAACGAAATCCTGCGCTACTCATGTAACTGACATCAGTCAAATCCAGAATAACATGCTGGGCACCAGCCTCGATAATCTCGATCGCCTTGTTATCCAGATCCTGATGGCTACTGGCATCAATATCGCCAGAGACGTGTAATACGCTTACGGGTAATTTACCTTCCATCTGTGAAACCCGAATATTTAATTCCCCCATAACTTCTACTCCCCCACTAAAATAGTATCAAATGCTTTGGTAAAGACGCATTAAATCCGTTGTATGAATACAATACAATCGGAAAAACGAGCCACGGCATATCCGCCCACACCACAATATACTTATGTCCATTGCAATCAAACATCTCAGATTGAATAGGATTATAGTAATTCTAATAGTTACATATTGATATATGTAAAGTCAGATGGCCTCGCTTTGATTAGCTTAGTTTGGCTGTAACTACTCACCCCCAATTTCGCCAGCCAGAGCCATCTGAATAGCAATCAACGGATTGCCCATTTTAATTAAACACATGCGCAGGACGACCCGGTGGCGTCTGGCTGGTGAGATTGCCATCGGCGCCGTAGGCATAGGGGATTTCACGTAAATCGGGCAATATCTATTTGCTCACTCGACCGACAGCATCGTATTCAAAGCTTGTCACCTGATTTTGCGTTAATGGTGGTACTATCCCCTTTTGAAAAGAAATATCTAGGTCGGTATTGACACTATATTGTAGGAGTCCGACTATTCGTCGTTCAATTTCGGAACCCCAGTGTAGCCAGATCAAAATTTATTTGAAACAAATAAGGTTTTTCAATACAAAAAACACTTGCACTTTAGTCGCCAAACGGTCAAAATTTGCGCCCTTTAAAACCCTAGGCATCAGGCTGAACCATGAAAGAAGGTATTCACCCCGAATATAGAGACGTTGTATTTCAGGACATTTCATCTGAATTTTCGATTCTGACACGTTCTACCGTACCGACTCGGGAAACCATTAAATGGGAAGACGGCAACGAATATCCATTATTGAAACTTGAAATTTCAAGCCAGTCTCACCCGTTCTACACTGGTAAGCAGCACATTCTGCAAACCGCGAAGCAGGTTGACAAGTTCCGTCAGCGCTACGGCAAGTAAGCTACGCCGGATATTCGAAGGAGGGTGCCATTGGCGCCCTTTTTTTTGCCTAACAGAATAGCTTCCAAATTACTCAATCGAGCTTTACCGGATGGTGACATAATTGTCGATCAGCCTTAAAAAATCATAAAGAATTCTATAAATTAGACTTTTCTCACAAAAAATATTGTGATTTCTGTTAACGTCGCAGCTTATAACCTGCGTTTATTGAAAACTATATGAGGTAGCTGTGTCTCAATATCCAATCGTCCGCAAACGCCGTATGCGCCGAGACGAATTTTCGCGTCGATTAATGCGCGAAAATCAGCTCACCGTCGATGACTTTATATACCCGATGTTTGTACTCGATGGCGAGCAACAGTGCCAGTCGATCGAATCGATGCCGGGTATAGAACGCCTCAGTATCGACCTACTTGTCGAGGAAGCTCGTAGTGTTTTTCAACTCGGTATTCCTGCTATCGCCCTGTTTCCAGTCGTCGAAAGTGATGGGAAAAGCGAGAATGCCGAAGAGGCCTGGAACCCGCAGGGACTTGTGCAAAGGGCTGTTCGAGCCTTAAAAAGCGCCCTGCCTGAGCTTGGTATTATCACCGATGTGGCACTAGACCCTTATACCAGCCATGGCCAGGATGGCCTGCTCGACGAAGATAACTATGTCGCCAATGACCGCACCGTTGAAGTTCTGGTCAAGCAGGCTTTATCGCATGCCGAGGCTGGGGTCGATATCGTAGCGCCCTCCGATATGATGGACGGCCGTATTTATGCTATTCGCGAAGCCCTGGAAAGAGAAGGCTATATTAATACTCGTATTCTTGCTTACGCGGCCAAATACGCATCGAGCTTTTATGGGCCATTCCGTGATGCAGTTGGCTCGTCTGGAAATCTTGCGGGCGGCAATAAAAATTCGTATCAAATGGATCCAGCGAACAGCAACGAGGCCTTACATGAAGTCGCACTCGATATCGATGAAGGTGCCGATATGGTGATGATAAAACCCGGCATGCCGTATCTCGATATCGTGCAACGAGTCAGTCAGGAGCTGCAATTCCCGACCTTCGTTTATCAGGTCAGTGGTGAATACGCGATGATCAAAGCCGCCGGTGCTAATGGCTGGATCGACGAAAAAGCCTGCGCACTCGAAGCCCTGTTATCGATGAAACGCGCAGGTGCCGACGGCATTCTGACTTATTTCGCAAAATCCGCAGCAGTCTGGCTACAGGAACAAAAGTGAACGACGAAGCCAGCAATCCAAATCGCTATGCCGTTGTCGGCAACCCCGTAAGTCACAGCCTCTCACCTCAGATCCACCAGGCGTTCGCCAAACAGGCGCAAATCGACTTAAGCTACGAGACGATAGAATTACCCGAAGCCGGATTTGCCAATGGTGTTGAGAATTTACAGTTAGAGCATTTCAAGGGGCTGAATGTCACAGTACCATTCAAGCAGCAGGCCTGGCTATTATGCGACCGAAAAAGTCCTCGCGCCAATGATTCTGGCGCGGTCAATACCCTCATTTTTCTTCCTGACGGGAATATTGCCGGTGATAATACCGATGGCGTCGGTCTTACTCGTGACCTGGTTAATAATCATCGCACCCTGATCAAACGCCGAAAAGTTTTGGTATTAGGCGCTGGCGGAGCAGTACGCGGCGTTTTACCCTCGCTACTGGCACTCAGCCCGGAAAACTTGACCGTCGCCAACCGCACACTGGAAAAAGCCGAGCAACTTGCCAAAGACTTTCACGATATTGGTGACATTAATACCTTTGCTTACGAAGAGCTTGGGCGAGAAAAATTTGACCTGATTATCAATGGCACTTCAGCTGGTTTAACTCAGGAGGTGCCGCCGGTTCCCGATACGGTGCTGGGCGTAAATTCGATCTGTTACGACATGATGTATAACACCATCCAGAACACAGCCTTCGTCGAATGGGCTTTAAATCGGGGTGCTTCGCGCTCGATTGATGGGCTTGGCATGTTAGTCGAGCAGGCTGCTGAATCGTTTTTCATCTGGCACGGTATGCGCGTCGATACTGCCGAAGTGATCGCCATGCTTCGCGGCGAGAACTAGCCTACGAGCGCATTTTCCCTCCCGAAGGATCGTATAGAGGCTCGCCGATAATGGTAGCCGCGAACATTTCTCCATTAATCTCCACTTCTAGTACCTCGCCCGCATTAGCCAGTGAAACAGGCACGTAACCAAGTGCCATCGAACGATGAACAGTATGCGCATATCCACCAGAAGTCACATAGCCGACGCATTCGCCATCCTTTAGAATCGCCTCGTCGTTACATACATCGATATCGACGGTGTTGACAGTCATTGTTACCAGGCGCTTTTTCGGGCCTTTCACGCGCTCTGCTTCGGCGGCCTGCTTACCGATAAATTCTTTATCCCAGTTAATGAAAGCATCCATACCCGATTCGGCGGCGGTAAAGTCAGGCCGAAAATCGAGCGTCCATACACCCCAATTCTTCTCCAGGCGTAAGCTCATTAAGGCCCTCGCACCGTAGAATTTCAAACCGAGGTCTTCACCCGCTTCAGTAATCGCGTCGTAGAGTTTGATCTGATATTCGGGCGCGACATAAACCTCGTAACCTAACTCGCCAGAAAAAGATAAGCGCGTCAAAACGGCTGGCACACCACCCACAAATGTTCTACGGATATCGCGGAATTTGAGCCCCTCGGCGGACACATCATCGCGGCTAATACGCGACAGCAGTTCACGCGCATTAGGCCCCGACAGCGCAATGCCATGCAATTGATTAGACTCGTTCCGGTAGGCAACCTCGTATCCATCGAGATGATTTTCAAACCAGCGTCGATGCATTTCCTGCGCAGCACCCGAACCGAGTATCAGAAACTCCTCCTCGCCAAGGCAAGCAACGGTTAAGTCGCCATAGAGTTTGCCCTTCGGCGTTAACATCGGACTCAGACTAATCCGCCCCGGTTGCGGAATTCTGCCAGCCATCACATGATCGAGGAATTTTCTGGCATCGGGGCCTTTAAATGAATGCTTGGCAAAATTGGCAATTTCAATCGCGCCAACTTTTTCGCGCACCGCTTTAACTTCGGCAGCGACATAGTCGTGTGCCCGCGAGCGGCGGAAGGTCGGTTCTTCGTGCGCGTCTTCCGGGTCATTGGCAAACCAAAGCGCATGTTCAAGCCCGAAGCCATCGCCCCAGACCGCGCCCTTGGCGGTAAGCCGATCATATAAAGAGGTAGTTCGCTGGCATCGACCCTTCGGCAGGGTTTCGTTCGGAAAGGTCATGACGAAGCGCCGCTCGTAATTTTCGGTCGATTTAACCGTACCGTAATGTGGCGAAGCATAATCACCGAAACGTGCTATATCCATCGCCCAGACATCAATTTCGGGCTCGCCTTCGATCATCCATTCGGCGAGACATTTACCAACACCACCAGCCTGGCAGAATCCGGCCATGACGCCCACCGCAGCCCAGTAATTACGCATCCCCGGCACCGGCCCGATCATCGGGTTACCATCCGGGCCGAAAGTAAAAGGCCCGTTAATCATGTCTTTTATGCCCGCTTGAGCCAGCGCTGGAATACGTTCAAAACCCAGTTCCAGACGCTCGGCGATATGTTCAAGTTGCGGTTCGAGTAATTCGTGTCCGAAGTGTTGAGGTGTACCCTTAACCGACCAGGGAGTTGCTATCGGTTCATAGGTTCCGAGCAACATACCCTTGCCTTCCTGGCGGAAATACATATTACCCTCGTAGTCGATACCGGCCGGCAGACGCTCGTCGAGTGCTTCTATTTCAGGGATAGCCTCGGTGATTAGATAATGATGCTCCATCGGTTGCACGGGTAAATTCAAACCCGACAGATGCCCGACTTCCCGCGCCCATAAACCACCGGCATTGACGATATGTTCGGCGTTAATCGAGCCATTTTCGGTAACCACATCCCAGCTACCATCGGGGCGTTGGTTGGTTTCGATCACCGGGCTGTGGGTGTGATAACTGGCTCCATGCACCTTCGCCGCCTTGGCATAAGCATAGGTCACGCCGGAGGGGTCGATGTCACCGTCGAGCGGATCCCAGAGTGCGGCGATATAACGTTTCGGGTCAATTAACGGATGTCGGCGTGCGACTTCTTCGACCGAAATAAACTCCTGATCCAGCCCCATATAGCGTGCCTTGGAACGCTCCCGCTTTAGATAATCGTACCAGTCCTTATTCGACGCCAGATAAAAACCGCCCGTATTGTGCATACTGACCGAGTGACCGGAGACTTCTTCAATCTCCTTGTACAGGTTGATGGTATATCCCTGTAGTCGAGAAATATTCGGATCCGACGAAATGGTATGAATCTGCCCAGCGGCATGCCAGGAAGAACCCGATGTGAGTTCGTTGCGTTCGAGCAATACGCAGTCCTTCCAGCCAAATTTGGCCAGGTGGAATAATATTGAACAACCGACGACACCGCCGCCGATAATGACTACTTTTGCATGGGTTTCCACTAATTTTTCCTCAAACTATGGTTAATACCAGGCGTCCGGGATTTCAGCCTTACGTTTTGCGATGTATTCAAGCAACGCTTCGTCTTTAGCCTCATCCAGCGCCGGTGCCTGATAATCTTTGAGCAGCTTATTCCAACGATCATAAGCGCGTCTCGCCGCATCCTTACTACCATCTTCTTCCCACTGTTCAACGTTGTTACTGTCGGACAGGACTGCTTCGTAATATGCGTCCTCATAATTTTTCATGGTGTGCGCGCAACCCAGGAAATGACCCGCTGGCTCTACTTCTCGGTAAGCATCGCGAGCCAGCGCGTTGTCATCCACGGCCAAACCCGACAACATAACCTGATAACTACCGAGCCGGTCGGCGTCGAGCACCAGTTTTTCATAACCGGTACACAACCCACCTTCGAGCCAGCCAGCCGAATGCAATATAAAATTAGCGCCACCAAGAGCCGTCGACAACATCGAATCAGCACTTTCATAGGCGGCCTGCGCATCGGGCAATTTAGAAGCCGTCAACGCACCACCACAACGTAAGGGCACCCCGAGTCGGCGCGCGAGCTGCCCAATCACCATATTCGACATCACCGGTTCGGGCATACCAAAAGTTGGTGCGCCAGTACGCAGGCTCATTGAGGAGAGGAAGTTCCCCATAATAAATGGCGCACCAGGACGAACCAGTTGCGTGAAGGCCCCAACCATCATCGCCTCGGCAAAGGCTTGCGCGATAGAAGCCGCAGTCGTCACCGGGCCCATCGCACCACCGAGGATAAAGGGCACGACCACCAGGCCCTGGTTCGCTCCGCAATAGACTTGCGCAGCCTCTGTCACCACTCGATCGACCATTAGTGGTGAGTTGGTATTCACGTTACCCATGATGACGCAATGCTCTTCCATGAAATCGGCACCGTGTAAGATTCGCGCCATATCGACTGAATCCTGTGCACGCGATTTTTCGGTAATCGCGCCAAGATGGGGTTTATCGCCGTACTTCATATGCGCATAAACCATATCGAGATGGCGTTTTGATACCGGTAGATCGCAGGGTTCGACGATAACCAGGCCAGAATGATGCAGACTGGGTAACTGCGAGACGATCTTCACCAGATTCTCGAAATCCTGATAAGTACCATAACGCCGCCCACCTTCGACATCTCGGATAAACGGCGCACCATAAATCGGCGCGAATACCTGGGAGGTTCCACCAATGCGAACATTTCTTTCGGGGTTGCGGGCGTGCTGTGTAAATTCGGATGGCGCGGTTTTGCAAAGTTCGCGAGCCAGACCTTTATCGAGACGAACCCGTGTGCCTTTGATATCGGCACCGGCTGCTTTCCATAATTCGAGCGCCTTCGGGTCATCGCGAAATTCGATGCCGATTTCCTGAATCAGCCAGTCGGCCTGTTCTTCAAGTTTGACCAAACCTTCTTCATTCAGAAATTCGTAAAAAGGGATTTGTCTTTTCACATAAGCTGGGGCAGTGGTTACTTTTCGCTCACGCGCCTGCCCTCGACCGACTCTGCGACGACGACCACCAGTTGCCGATTTGGATTTATTATTATCGCTCACAACTTTGACTCAAATAAAATGTCGCCAAAGTATATCAATCGACTATTATCTTGTAACCGTTGAATAAATTTGCAACTCGCATAAACTAAAGTTATGCAAGAATACCGCAAACTGATTCATTCGCCGCATCATTTATTCGTCTTCGAATTCTGTGGACGGTTACTCT
>JAUVCH010000140.1 GCA_030595795.1 Gammaproteobacteria bacterium | reverse complement strand
TTCTCTTGTGTCCATTGCTTTTGCTGTACTTCAAGCTCAGCGTGTAGACCAATTTTCTCTTCTTTCAATTCAGCGATCCGTGCATCGCAATTGCCCAGCGTCGCATTTTCTCGCTCTAGCGATGTGATATTGGTATCGGTCTGAGTGATCCGGCGCTGAGTATCTTCTATTGCTGCCGGGGTTGCGCTTTGGCTAAGTGCAACGCGCGCGCAGGCCGTGTCGAGTAAACTAACCGATTTGTCGGGTAATTGCCTTGCAGTAATATAACGACTCGAAAGCTTAACCGAATCGACAATTGCCTCGTCCATGATGCGTACCTTATGATGGTCGGCCAACATGGTAGACATGGAACGCATCATATCGATTGCCTTCGTTTCATCTGGCTCTTCTATTTTAACGACCTGGAAGCGGCGGGTGAGGGCAGGGTCGCGCTCGAAGTACTTTTTGTACTCGGCCCAGGTGGTGGCGGCTATGGTGCGTAGTTCCCCGCGAGCCAGGGCCGGTTTTAACAAGTTAGCGGCATCACCCTGACCCTCTTTACCGCCAGCGCCGATTAGGGTATGTGCCTCATCGATAAACATAATGATGGGTACCGGAGAAGATTTAACTTCCGAGATCACCGACTTCAGGCGGTTTTCGAACTCTCCTTTGACACTAGCGCCAGCCTGTAGCAGACCGAGATCGAGGCTACGCACGGTCACGCCCTTCAGAGGATCGGGAACATCGCCCGAGGCGATGCGAAGTGCAAAGCCCTCGACGACAGCAGTTTTACCGACGCCGGCTTCACCCGTTAGTATGGGGTTATTCTGGCGACGCCGAATAAGAATATCGATGATTTGACGGACTTCTTCATCTCGGCCTAGTACTGGATCTATCTTTCCATTTTTAGCATCCAGCGTGAGGTTTACAGTGAATTTATCGAGTGATGGTGTATTACTGGGAGCATTGTCTGCGCCTGGTTGAGAGATGGTTGTGTCACCGACGCCGGCACTGAACGATTCAGCAGTACTACCGATGATGTTGGGCAGTACGTCGAGCAAAGATTCGGGTGCTATCTTTTTCAGTTCACCTCGTGAGATTTCGGATGAACGTCGAAGATTGTCGTCGAGTAGTAAAGCCGCAAGCAAGTGGCCAGAAGTTGCCTGCGGATGTCCAAACTGTACCGAAGCGAGCATCCAGGCATTTGTGGCCAGATCTACCACGTTGGGTGATAGAGCTGGTGCTCGGGTATTGCCGGATTTAACCCGGTCGAGTTCACGATTTAAATCGGCGATTAGCTTTCCCTGATCCAGGTCGTATTTTTCGACCAGAGCGACGATATCGCTATCGGGGATTTCCAGTAACTTTAGAACCCAGTGTTCGATTTCTACGTTGTAGTGCGTTCGGCTCAGGCATAATCCTGCGGCTGCTTCGAGTCCGGCTCGACAGCTATCGTTCAACTTACCAACGAGTGATTTAAGGTCTAGAGTGATCATAGGTTTGTCCCTTTTGTTTTCAATTTTCAGTTTTGTCTTTCTATCAACGCAATCGGTTAGCCGATACCGAAATATCCAGTGTTTCGTCAGCCGAAGCCTGGAGTCGTGGTTTGCTTCTTAACCAGGTATTCCAGCCCATTACAGGTGGTCTGGTTTTGCTCAGGCCGGTTTTATCCGGCACGTCTTTTTTATAGAGTCGAATGATGAATTCATAGTCATTCTCCATACCGAGATAGATTCTAACCAGTTCGTTCAGCGCGATCAGGCTGTCGGTGCCTGGTGCGAACTTATTTAGTTGATGTTTATTCAACGATCCTAACACGATCTGAATTTTACCCTGTGTAAACCAGCCGTTTTTACCCAACATTGCATTTCGACCCAGGTGAACGTTGCAGCCCGTCGGATGATCGATGTCGGGTAATCGTGAACGAACGTCGTCGATTAGTTCGCGCCACTGTCCGACGAACTGATTAATTTTAATCGGGATACCGAAATGCGATTTCAGTATTTGTTTCAGATTACTGGCAGTGCGAACTTTCTGGTTAAAAAGCCCGCCAAAGTAAACCAGGGACTCATCCCCGGTATAGAGGCGATTGCACAGGCTTTCGTTACCCATGCCGATTAATGCCAGTAATGCTTTGGTTGGAGATGCCTGGTGTGCGCGGCTTGTCTGATGCAATTGATCGCGCTCGTATTGTAAAGGTAACCGATACTTAACCGAGGCCTGAAAGAATAGCGAAGTAGTACGATGGTTGAAAAGGTTAAAGAAGTGTTCGAGATTATCGTCCTTTTGTTTCTGTCGATTTAAAATCAACTCGGTGTAATGGTAGGGCAGGACGCCCATGGCGCCGCTGAGACCGATCAGGTTGAGTACCATGTGCCATTGGCTGGTTGAATCGTCGCGCTCTATTCGCTCAAGGCTTTCAATTTCGCTGGACGGAAATGCCAGCGATTGAAAGCTCGAGAATCGAAGTGCCTCACTGCCAGGGGGAGTGAATTTGGCCACTGGATTAGTAGCGATGCCGGATTGTTTTTCCTGTTTTTCATTTATGGCCGAGCGCTCTAACAGCCGCACAGCCTGTACGAACGAATAATCGTAAACCGAGTCAACCAGCTTACGCGTTATAGAAGTATTCTTTCGCCAGCCCTTGGGTGAAATTTTTTTAAATAACCTTCTTTATTTTTTAGTTTTACTAATACTCGGGTAAATGAGTTGATCGAGCAATATAAAGCAAAAAAGTGCTCAAGTACGGTAGCGAACAAAAAACTGCTACTACCACTCATTTGAAGATCGTCCAGTTCTATCTCAACTTCTATTCCGCGACATAAACTGGTATGTCCATCGATGGATAAAGGTGCGTTGATAGATCTGGTTGTGATTCGACTGATCGAATCGATTTGTGCGCGGTTCACCGATGAGTCTTTAAAGTCGTAAAGCCGAAGAATTTCTTTCAGGGCATTGATAGCCTGGTCACCACCGGTAATCGACAGGTGATTGAGGCTAAGATGCGATATTAATTTCCATCTAGCATTGTTTCTTAGCGAAGGTTGTATGCTGATACCGGGTTGTGTCAGGCATCGAATCGCTGTGCAAGGAGGTGCGCTATCGAGGCATTGCAGACGAGGCTGTTCGGTACTAAACGGCAAGCTTGCTGGTTGGTTTCGGTTGCTGCATATCGTTTCGAGAGACAGCGTGCGATCATCCGGGTTGTTCGGATTGAAATGAAGATCGACCAGACTGAGGAATACGTCAGTAGCCTCGTCTCTCAGGTTGTTGCCAAGCTTTGCGTGACGCCGACTACAAAACCAGTAGGCATGATTATCCTGGTTCTGGTTTTCGTGGTTAACGCCGTAAAGCGGCAAATAGTTTTCGATATCGCCCGCTGAAGTCGAAGCATTGACTGCCTCTACCGAGTAAATTTCATAACCATCGGGGCGTCTGGCGTCGGCAATGATTTCGTACTCGGTACTGCTGTGATCGAGCTTAATCGGGTCTGCGCGATGATGAAATAAATTGACTGCAGGTACGCAACCCAGCTGAAAGCTTTCCGCCGAGATGTTGTGTTCCAGTTCGATATCCGATTCGGCCAGATAAATATAAAACTCCAGTTTATTTTCTGCGCCATCGGGAATTTTTTCAGCCAGATTGCTGAGTTCAAAAAACATGAATTTTTCGGGAAAAGCGAAATATTCTGTGAGTAGTCGATACCCCATAAACGATGTTTCGGGGTAGGGCAAGAGACCTTCATCATGCGCAAAACCAACGGGCTGTATTGTCGATATGGGTAACCTGACCGGACTAGTATCCGCCTCTGAAGTGGCTATAAAAACCGCCTGGCATTGATTGAGTAGTCGCTCGTAAAGCGGGTTAATATGCTGCGACTGGCCTTTTAAATAAAAACGGATACGATCGGGCTTTTCTTCGGCAAATAGTGTTTCCTCGGTAAAAGTCTGTAACGAGAGTTTAAGCACTGCGGCGGCGCCTTTGAACTGGTTCGAACCAGGCGTCGTAAAAGGTCTACCTAGAATTTTTGCTTCGGCCACTTCGAAAGGATGGATCGTGGTGTCGTAAATAGTCTTAAAGCGACAGCTCTCGCCGTTGTATTGCTCGGTGTCCAGGAGCGAATTTTTTTCGAGCCGATAGGCTGATTCCAATTTTTCTCTGTCTGCGACAAATTGCACGATCGTCATTGCCGGGATCGGTCTTTGGTAATGCGGAAATAAAACGCTGAGCAGCGCATCGCTCAGTTCGGGGAAGTCATCGTCGAGCTTATGCTGGATGCGGGCATTCAAATAGGCGAAACTTTCGATCAACCTGGAGACATGCGGATCTTCGATTGTCTCAGCGTTAATGCCGAGTCTACCAGCAATTTTTGGATGTTCGGTAGCGAACTCGGCACCCATCTGCCGAATAAAGGCGAGTTCCTTTTCGTAATAGGGTAGCAATTCATCAGGCATGACCAGCTTCCTCTATGTTCACTGTACGCGATACGGGTTCGAGTACCGAATCAAAAATCACCACCTCGGGAGACGGGTCGGCGTATAAGGTCGCATCGATCCTGAATCTTAATGTGCGATCGACGCTATTGCTATTATCCTGATAATTAACACTAACAGACTTGAATCGTGGTTCGAAATCCATTAGTAAACTCTCTAGCTGCAGCACAAAGGTCTTGCGTTTGTCGATGTCAGAAATATTCACGGTAGCGAGGTCGGGCAAGCCATAATTTAATAACGAGTGCTTTAATTGAGAATACTCGTCGCCTGGCTCGATGATACGCAGGCGAGTATTCAATAAATTTTCCAGGTCGCGTCGAACACTTTGCCGAAGCTGTTTGAGCTTTTGATGTTTACTCGACTCAGCTTCTACCCGATTATTGGGATCGTTATCGATTAATCTATCGAGTATCGATGGGCGAAGGTTTTTCTTTTTGTCGATTCGGGCCATATTAGTTTGGTCTATCGGGCGGATTGTGCCAGTTCGGTGATCAATTCCAGGTCGGAGACCATGTGATCGAGTTGGTAATGCGGGCGCAAATGAATAATGCAGACATAGTCACCGGGTTTCTCGGGATGATCTTTAACATTGACCGCAGCTTCGCGTAACGGATACCTGGCCTGTTCGTCCCACTCCAGGTCTTCTCGACCCGTGGTATATTTAAAAAGCCACTCACGCAAATAATCTTCGCATTCATCGGCGGTGATAAAGGAACCTACCTTGTCTCGGATAATGACCTTAATATAATGCGCAATTCGAGAGCCGCATAAAACATGTTGTAGCATAGCCGATAAACGGGCGTTGATCATGCCTTCACTATTGTCAGTATGATCCGGCTTACGTAATGACTGATTACTGTAAAACGCCGCGAAACCCGTATCGTAACATTGGCATAAGGGAATTAACCCCAGGTCGCTGAGTTCGCGTTCACGGCTGTCAGTAATAATGACATCGGTAACAGGCTTAATAGCGACGAGATCGGCATCGGTATCGAAGCTATCGCAGATTAATGTTGAGACCAGTCCGCCGCCGATTTGATTGCGCGGTACACCACGAATATGACCAAACCAGCCGACACTGGCAAACTCACGAATCAAAATGGCAGCAAAGGCGTAGGCAGCATTGCCCCAGCAATAATTCTCGCGTTGCCGACTGCTACATTGTTCCTGGAAAAAAATCCCCTTGTAACTGCCTGGCGTTTTACGATAGGGCAATCGCATTAAAATATGCGGCATGGTTAGGCCGACAAACTGGGCATCTTTCCTCGACCTGAAACTGCGCCAGCTGGCATATTCTTTTTGTGCGAATATATCATGCAGGTTGAGCGGGTGACCAAGTGCCGAAAAATCGTCAAGTCCGAATAGCTCGGGAGCCGCGGCTGCAATAAAGGGCGAAAATGCGGCGGCTGCAATTTGCGCAAGACCTTCCAGTGTGGTCTGGTCATTATAATTATGCGAGGCTGAAGGCTTATGGCTAATCGTATAGTCACCAATCAGGACACCGTAAGGTTCGCCCCCTGGAGTACCGTACTCTTCGTTATAAATTTTCTTGAACAACTGGCTTTGATCAAATTCCAGGGATCGAGAGATATCTCGCGATACTTCGTGCCAACTGGCATCGAGTAGTTTGATCTTAATGTTTCTGGTGCCATCCGCTGCGTCGGCCAGAGACCATAGGCCTCTCCATGAGGCTTCGAGAGTCTGGAAACTAGGGTGGTGGATAATAAGGTTGAGCTGGTCGTTGATAAGATGATCTATATCTGCAATCGAACGTTGCAGGGCAGAAATAATATCTTCGGTTCGGTTTAACCTCTGTGCGGGAACGAATTCTGATAACCAATAGGCGAGAGCCCTGGTTTCGTCAGGTTCGTCTATAAAACCCTGAACGCCGGTAATATATGCCGGTCTGGAGTAGAGTTCTTCGATGCCTTCATTGAGGAGCATACCTTCCTGCATATCCTTTTTTCTTAATTCCTGTTTGTCAGGAATCATACTACATGTTTGCTGGGTTTGTCTTATCCATACGATTCCGTTTAGCCTTTACAGAATTACTCATTAAACTGTTTTGAGTTAGGCAACAGTTTACGGAATCAGAACTAACTTCCCCGTATGCTGCTTGGATAGAAAATCCGCCTGAGCAATCGCAATATCGGCTAGAGGATAAGTTCCAGCAACCACTGGGCGAATCTCACCTGCTTCGATATAGGAAACCAGATTCTTAAAAACCGCTTCGTCCTGATAAGTACAGCCATAGAGAGTCAGGTCTTTCAGATAAAGTGTGCGGACATCTATTTGAGCGATTGGGCCGGCAATCGCGCCGGCAGTGACGTATTTACCGCCACGGCGCAGCAGATCAAGAAAAGTCGGCCACTGTTCACCCGCCACCAAATCAACAACAACGTCCATCGAACTTTCGCCAAGCTCCTTCAGCAAATCAGCATTACGGTCGACGACTTCATCGGCACCAATGGCTTTTACATCGGCTGCTTTGGCAGCAGAGCAGACGGCAACTACAGTAGCTCCGCGCCGCTTTGCTAACTGAATAGCCGCAGACCCAACACCACCAGAAGCACCGGTTATCATAACGCGTTCAGCACCGACGCCAGCACGATGCATCATGCCTTCGGCGGTCGAAAAAGCACATGGCATGGCAGCCAGCTCGACATCGCTTAAATCGCTTTTTATGGCGTGGGTTTCTTTGGCGGGTGCTACCGCAAACTGGGCGAAACCACCGTCGCATTCACTGCCGAAAGTGGAGCATTCAAAAGGACGGGAATCGTGGGGAGATAGCATAATTGACTGCACTATGACGCGCTCGCCAATACGGGCCCGATCAACACCTTCTCCGGTGGCGACGATGTAGCCACAGGCATCTGCACCCTGAATGCGCGGAAAGCTGAGAGGGATGCCCGACCAGGAGGCGTCGTCATTATCGACAGATGCAAAGCCTCCGGCTCCACCCGCGTTGGTGTCTTCGTTAACTGCCTTGGAGTACCAGCCAATACGCGTGTTGATATCGGTGTTGTTAACCCCGGCAGCCGTAACCTGAATGAGGACTTCACCATGACCCGGTTGAGGCACGGGCACATCCGTTCGATATTCAAGTTTTTCAATACCGCCGTGGCCGGTTAATAGCACGGCGGACATTTTATCTGGAATCGTCATCTGTTTGTTATCCACTATTGAGTCGTAACAATTTTATAAGCCCAGCCCATCGAGCCAGCGATAATATCTAATCGACGCCGAGAGGAACCAGGGATTTCCGTTGTATAGTGGCCGCGTCTGAAAGGATAAACCGTCAAATCCTGTTTTGCCTTCTTTCAGGCCAAGTAACTGTTGTCCGATTCGCGTACCAAAATAGCCTGCCATCGAAACACCCGAGCCGCAATAACCCATGGCGTAGTGGATACCGTCGTGCTTACCGAGGTGCGCCATGGTGTCGAAGGTGTAACCGACGAATCCTACCCAGGAATGGCTGATCCGAGTTTGCGACAGCTCCGGGAAAATCTCTATCATACAGGCATGAAGCTTTGGCCCGCTAACAAGCGGGTCGGTTTCGTTGTGCGAGACGCGTCCGCCAAATACGACTCGTTGTCGATCGGGTGATGATCGATAGTAGAAAACCACTCTGCGGGTATCGCAGATCATGCGGTTATTGGGAATTAATCTGTCCATTTGACCAGGAGCCAGTGGCTCGGTGGCGATAACATAACTGCCGATAGGAATAACACGTCGCTTCATCCAGGGCGTTAGTGAACTGGTATAACCATTCGTTGCGACGATGACATCGCGGGCCAATATGCAGCCCTTCGGCGTGATTACGCGAAAACCGTCGCCATCTCGCTCCAGGCCGGTAGCCGGGCAATGGCCGATGACGCTAGCCTCTGCTTCCAGCACTCGTTCAAGCATACCCTGGTGAAAACTAGCCGGATCGACCGAAGCGTATTTTGGGTGAATAATGCCGCCGTGATAGTAATCGGAGCCGAGTTCCGAATATTGTTCGCTACGGGGTATTAGATAG
>JAUVCH010000117.1 GCA_030595795.1 Gammaproteobacteria bacterium | reverse complement strand
GCACAGTGGCAGTTAATTCCTTATATTTCAATCATTTAGACTTATTGAGGAGACTCTAATTAACCTGAATTTTTTAGTGACTATTGAGGACCCCAAAGTATCTCATCCAGGTTATCACCACGAGGCTGCTCAATAATTTTATTGCCCTCGAAGCGAACCCCCTCCTGTTTCAACAATTGTGCCTGCTCCCTATATTCCTCGCTACCCGCTTCAAAAGCCAGGGTTCTGTCTGACCTGACAACGCGGTACCAGGGCAGTGGCTCGGGGGAGCGGCTCATTGCACCACTGACCATTCTTGAATATCGTGGAAATCCTGCTGCTCTTGCGACTTCTCCATAGCCCATGACCTGCCCTGACGGGATGCTGGCAACGACCTGCCACACCTTTTGATCAAAGCTTTGCTGAAATTTTGTCATCAATAAAGTGTACCTGTACTGCGAACCTTATAGAAGCAGGACTACCCGATTCGAACAGATACTTGAGAGAAAAGCTCGTTTTGTTTATCACAAAACTTTATAATTTACCGTTCTAAATCACAAAATTAGATAAACAATATTTATCATGGAAATCCGCCAACTACAGTCTCTGCTAAAATTAATCGACAATAACTATAGTGTCAGCAAGGCAGCGGACGATATGTTTCTGGTTCAATCGGCAGTATCGCAGCATCTAAAAAAGCTCGAAGAAGAACTCGGTTCTGATTTATTTATTCGTAAAGGTAAGCGTTTAATAGGACTTACAGCGATAGGTGGCCAAGTCGCCCAGCACGCGCGTACCACACTGGCTTCGGTAAATAGTATTTATGCGATCGGACAGGATCACGTTAATCAGAATGCTGGCATCTTGCGTATCGGTTCGACTCATACTCAGGCACGCTACGTTTTGCCGCCGGTTATCAAGGCATTTAACCGAGCTTATCCACTCGTTGAATTACAAATCCATCAGGGTACCCCAAAGCAATTGGTTCAGTGGGCGGAAAACGATGAAATTGATTTTTCAATTTGTACCGAAGCCCTGGCCGAATCGAATCAACTAACCAATACGCCTTGCTATAAATGGAATCGTAGTTTGATAACACTGGCGGGTCACCCGTTGATGGATGTGCCAGAACTCACTTTGCAGCATTTATGTGAGCATCCGCTAATTACCTATGTCTATGGTTTCACCGGACGCAAAACCTTTAGCGACACATTTAAGAAGGCGAATCTGGAACCACACGTCGTACTCAGCGCAGCCGATACCGATATTATTAAAACTTACGTACAGGAGGAAATGGGTATAGGTATTATTGCCAGTATGGCGCTAGACGATATTCAATATGAAAACCTGGTGAGCCGCGATGTAAGCCACTTATTTCCCTGGGAGGTGACCCGCATCGCTTATTTGAACGATAAATTTTTACGTCAGTACGAACAGAAATTTATAGACCTGGTACTCGATTACATCCGTAAGTCGGACACAAACAAGGTTCAACGCCTCGATTAATTATTAACCAATTTACTCAACGACATATTTTGTCTGGTGGGTCAGGGCAACCAGTCGTCGTACTTCTGATACAGCGACGCTTATTGTCGGGAAGTCGAGTGTACGCAGCGCGTTAAGCTCCTTGATTACCATGTCATATCTTTGCAGCGCCTCGCGGTGGTGCTCTTCCCAGAGCTGTATGGCTTTGTTGGTATGTCGTTTATTGGTCACCGATTGCAATATTTGTTCGGTTAAATTGCGCTGATTGGCATGCAAGTCGTTACGCATATTGACGATAGCCAGATGATTCCAGTGGGTACGCACAACCGTCTCAGAAATCTCGTTACGAATCCAGTGAAGTTGTAAACGTTCCGACAGCGCGTAGAACAATTTCGCGGCATTTTCGGTGCTGCTATATAATTTACTCTTAATTTCGATGATATCGAACGCAGAAGCTAAAGTCGTAGTATCGGCCAGTTCCCGGGCGAGTTCAGCAGGGAGTCGATATTTGATAAATGCTCGCCGTATGACCTGATAGTTTTTCCGAGATTGCCCAATAATTGCGGTAGGAACCGCACTGCGTAGTACTTTAATATCGGTACGATAGCGTTCTATTAAAAGATTGACATCAAAATTGGCGCCTTTATTCCGTAAGATCCAACTGATTGATCGTTCGAGCAGGCCACTAACTGCACGGAAGCACTCATATCGATGGTGTTCGTTGACCTTGTTATCCAGTTTCTCCAGGGCAGTCCAGGTATCATCCAGATTAAAAATATCGACGCACACGACGTAAGCCTTGGCGATATTCTCAATGGTGGCACCCGTCTCTTCACGTATTCGAGAACCGAAGCCGATACCGATGTTGTTGGTAATTTTGTTGCTCAGTAAGGTCGCGATTATTTCCTTACGCAACGGATGATGCAATATTTCATCGGCGTACAGCGTGCGTAGCTTTGTCGGGAAATAATTCAGCAAAAGTTGGTTGTAACATTCTTCCGTCAGGTTAGAGGACTCGAGTAATGAATTTTTATAAGTCAATTTACTATAAGACAGGAGTATCGACAGCTCAGGTCGAGTCAAGCCCTGATTTTGCCCAATACGGGCAGTAATTTGTTCATCGGTAGGGAGTTGTTCGATACGCCGATTCAAAATGCCTTCGCGTTCCAGGTGACGCATAAACCGGGCATGCTGGTGCATATTTTCTGTCGCATGCTGCTCGATACTATCGATGATCTGTGTCTGATGGTAATTGTTAATTAGACAATGTGCCGCCACTTCATCGGTCATTTCGATCAGTAGATTATTCCTCTCCTTACTGGTCAGTCTGCCCGATTTAACCAGTTGTGACAGTAATATCTTGATATTGACTTCGTTATCGGAGCAGTCGACTCCAGCGGAGTTATCAATTGAATCAGTATAGATCAACCCACCTTGCTGGGCGTATTCGATACGGCCCTTCTGTGTCAGGCCAAGATTACCACCTTCGCCGATTGATTTGGCGCGCAGCTGTTTACCGTTAATTCTTATTGCGTCGTTACTCTTATCAGAGACTGCAGCATTCGTTTCCGTAGAAGCCTTTACATAGGTACCGATACCACCATTCCAGATTAGATCGACCGGTGCCTTAAGCAGATAAACAATGAGTTCGTTCGGAGTTAAATGGTCTTCCTTGCAGTCGATCAGGTGTTGAATTTCCGGGGTCAGGTCGATTCGCTTGGCCTTACGCGAAAAAATACCGCCACCCTTGCTTATCAGTTTTTTGTCGTAGTCGCTCCAGCTTGAACGGGGCAGATTGAACAGGCGTTGGCGTTCCGCATAACTCTTACTCACCTTAGGCCCTGGGTCGATAAATATATGCATGTGATTAAAAGCTGCAACCAACTTAATCTGCTTCGATAACAACATCCCGTTACCAAAAACATCGCCAGACATATCGCCGATACCGACTACGGTGAAATCTTCGCTTTGAATGTCTTTACCGAGACCGCGAAAATGCCGTTTGATCGATTCCCAGGCACCACGCGCGGTAATCCCCATTTTCTTGTGGTCATAGCCCTGTGAACCACCCGACGCGAACGCATCGTCAAGCCAGAATTCGTGTTCTTCGGCGATTCCGTTAGCTACATCGGAAAATGCAGCCGTGCCTTTATCGGCAGCGACGACGAGATAAGGATCATCGCCATCGTGGATAACCGTCTGTGCGGGATGACTGATTTCCCCACCAACCAGGTTATCGGTAATATCGAGCAGGGCATTTATGTATAGCGAATAACAGGCCTGCACTTCGGCATAGATGTCTGATGCCGGTAAATCTGATATCTGTTTGGTGATGAACCCGCCTTTGGAACCCGCGGGAACAATGACCGCATTTTTAACCATTTGGGCTTTCATCAAACCCAGTACTTCGGTGCGATAATCTTCACGGCGATCAGACCACCTCAGGCCGCCGCGTGCTACCAGGCCACCGCGCAAATGGATGCCTTCGAATCGCGTTGCGTAAACAAAAATTTCGTAGCGTGGGCTGGGTTTTGGCAGTTTTTCGATTTCATGCGAGTCTAACTTAAAGCTAAGGTAGCTTTGATTCAACTGCTCGTTCTGGAAATAATTGGTGCGCACAGTCGCCTGTATCAGGTTCAAAAAACGTTTGTAGATTAAATCGTGATCCAGTGATTCAATGCTGTGCAGGCGTTGGTTGATTTTTTCGATAATTTCGATATAAGAATCGCGAATAGTTTTTTTGGGATCAAATTTATGCAGAAAACACTTAACCAGTAACAGGGTTAAGTCCGGATAAGTGTTCAGGGTTTCTATAATATAGTCACGACTATGTGGGAACCGAATTTGTTGTAGATAGGCCGTATAAGCCCGTAGTATCTGGATATTGCGCGCCTTGATGCAGGCGCTGAAAAGCAAATGATTAAAAGCATCATTTTCGCTGGTCTGGTTCCAGATGCTAGCAAACAGTTCGCTGAAATAGAGCGGTATCTTGTCGATATCCAGATCGCAGATATTTTCGCTGTCACCGAGCGTAAAGTGATGAATCCAGAAAAGCTTGCTTCCCAATTTGATTCGATAAGGACGACCTATGAGAACATTTAAACCCATCGATTCCAGAATCGGCATCGAGTGCGACAGTGGGATAGCATTTTTCAGCGTATAAAGCTTGATCGAAAACTCTTTCGGTGAACGAGCTATCTTCACCATACGAGCCTGTACAGGTTCATTTTTGTTTACGGTGGCCAATGCTATTAAGTCTAGCAATGCGTCGCTAACCGCAAAGTCTTCCTGATAATTGGAAGAAAATGTATCTTCACCAACTTTGAGTTTAGGTGAATCCTGCGTCGGCTTTTCTTTTTCGAGCTGTTTAAACCACTTGCTGACCATAGTCTTCGCTGCTCTTTGCGAACAGCTTCCTCCTGAATGATTTGATTAAGCGATACTACTGGTTAGTGTAAGAGAAGGTCTGGCGAATACAATAGAGCCAGAGTGATTTTTTCAGAAAGCCAATTAATCAGCTACCTTCTGTTTCTTTAAAATATTCGTCGAAACGGGATTTTGCCTGTTCGCCGAATAATTTCTCGCAGGCTTCATACAACCCCTGCGATTTTTTGAGTTCAGCGCATGACATTAATAACTCAATTTTTGAGCGCCGCCTGAGAAAATCGTCGAGTTTTACGATTAACTCATTATTTACCAGGTAGTCAATTTCACATCGCCTGATACCGCCGTCCTCAATCAAAGGTTCGCTAAGTGAAGGGTCGTTCTCTATCGCGTCGAGCATCTTATTCGCCTGTAACGCATAACGACGCCAGAGACGTTGACTGAGTTTTTCTTCGGTATCTGTGGCTGTAATCTTGTCGAGCCCCAGTTGTCTGGCACGCTGAAAGTAAGCGAGTCGATCAGTGTTGCCCGGTTCGCCGTACCATTTCTGCTGAGGTTTCCGAAGGGAGAGGCCTAGCTTTGAAACAGCCTCACAAACCTCATCACCGACATTCAGACAATCGGTTAATTTGCCGCCAAATATACTGATATAACCCTGTTCCAGAGAAGACTCTACGATATGTTTACGGGATAGTTGCAGAAAATCTGTTTCATTGGTCTGTCCATTATTAATCGCCAGGGGACGAACACCGCAACGTTCGGCAATTACATCGTGACGGGTTAATGGTGTCGGTAAACTCAAACGGGCATTGATATTCGATAAAACAAACTCCCGGTCTTCATCCGTTACCTGAGTAACCGGGTCATCGACACGGGTGTCGGTGGTACCGATGCAAGTGCGGTTGCCCATAGGAATGGCAAAAAATAGTCGCCCATCGTTTGCAAAAAATGCGAGTACACGGTTTTTACTAGAGATGCGTGGCACGATTAAGTGAATGCCTTTGGAAAACAGATGGTGATATTCTGTCTCGATTCCGACCTGAGCATTGTGTTGATCGACAAAGGCGCCAGCTGCGTTAATCAGGATTTTTGACTTGATGGTAAAACTTTCACCGCTTATCTCGTCTTTCGCCTCAGTAGTCCAGTTGCCAGAATTATCGCGAGAGGCTCCGAGCGATTTCACATAGTTTGCCGCGATACAGCCCTTATCCATAGCATTTCGAACAAAGTTAAACACAAACCTTGCGTCATTATCGTATAAATAGGCATCCGAATATTCGATCCCACCGCGGCTATCTTCGATGTTAATTAGAGGTTCCCGGTCGGCAATCTCTGCCGTAGAAAGTAGTTTCGGGATACGGGTTTTGCCGCGTCCGAAGAGCCAGTACAGCCACGAGCCAGCGATCATGAATAACGGATGGTAGCGAAAACCCTTTGAAATAGTTGTGAGGAATCGGATCTCTTTAACCGTTGATGGAAAGCTACGTAATAGTTCGTTACGAGACTTACACAAACCCGCAACCAGTCCGAACTCATAGCTTTCCATGTATTTAATGCCGCCCCAGACCAGATTAGACGATTGCTGGCTGGTAAAACCCGCAAAGTCTCGGCAATCTATCAGTCCGACACGTGCTCCCCTGGCTGCTAGCGCTGCCGCAGAAACAGCGCCATTAATACCACCGCCGACAATTAGCACGTCGAATTCGGTGGACGTCAGTTGTTCAATGTTACGTTTACGAAGTTCCATCACCGTATCTGTCTATATATTGTTAGTGGTTTTTTAAACACGCTTAAAAACGAATACCCACCAGATAATTGATATCACCAGCCCCCCCCAGAGCGGGGTGCTAAATGCCCATAGCCAACCCAGAAAAATAAATATGCTACCTAGAATTGATATAAATAATCGGTCGCCACGAGTTGTGTCGATCCTGAATACCCCACGTCTTGGGTTACCACCGGGACACTGTTTTTCCCACACGCCCATGCCTATCAAGCAAGCCAGGATAAACAGGAAAAATGCCGCAGTCGGCCAGGTCCAGGCCATCCAGGTTAAGTCCATAATTAAACCCTCCCCATGGCGAAGCCTTTTGCGATGTAGTTACGTACAAAGTAAATAACAAAAGCGCCCGGTATGATGGTCAGGGATCCGGCCGCCGCGAGCAGCCCTAGTTGATAGCCTGCCGTGCTGGCAGTGCGCGTCATAGTAGCCGCGATAGGCTTGGCAGCCACCGAGGTTAAAGTCTTGGCCAGCAATAATTCTACCCAGGAATACATGAAGGCGAAGAACATCGCCACACCAATACCGGCAGCAATCGTGGGAATAAAAATGCGAATGAAAAAACGCGGGAATGAATAGCCGTCGAGAAAAGCAGTTTCATCGAGTTCTTTAGGCACACCCGACATGAACCCCTCTAGTATCCAGACCGCCAGTGGGATATTGAATAAACAATGCGCCAGCGCCACAGCAAGATGGGTATCGAATAATTCAACTGCTGAATAGAGCTGGAAGAAGGGTAGCGCAAATACCGCAGGTGGTGCCATGCGGTTGGTCAACAACCAGAAGAACAAATGCTTATCGCCCAGAAAACGATAACGCGAGAATGCGTAGGCTGCGGGCAGGGCGACCGAAACAGATATTACTGTATTCATGGCGACATAAATCAATGAGTTGATATAACCGTTATACCAGGTCGGATCGGTAAAAATAACGATGTAATTTTCTAGCGTAAAATTTTCAGGGTATAGCGAAAATCCACCCAGAATTTCATTGGTGGTTTTAAACGACATGTTTAGCAACCAGTAAATCGGCAGCATCAGGAACAGGATGTAGACAGTCGGTAACAGCCATTTCTTAAAGTTCATGTCATTCAGCCTCGTCGCGCATCATCAGCGTGTAGAAGATCCAGCAAACCAGTAACACGATAAAAAAGTAAATCAGCGACATCGCAGCCGCAGGCCCCAGGTCGAACTGACCGAGTGCGATTTTGACCAGGTCTATCGACAGGAATGTCGTGGTATTACCCGGTCCGCCGCCAGTTAGTACGAAAGGTTCGGTGTAAATCATGAAGCTATCCATGAAGCGCAATAGAATCGCGATGGTCAGCACCCGTTTCATTTTTGGTAGCTGGATATGCCAGAAAACGGCCCAGGCACTGGCGCCGTCAATTTTGGCGGCCTGGTAATAAGCATCCGGAATCGAACAAAGACCTGCGTAGGCAAGCAATACCACGAGAGAAGTCCAGTGCCAGACATCCATTGCAATGGTCGTCATCCAGGCGGCAACCGGTTGCTGGGTGAAATTGTAGTCAATGCCTATACCATTAATCATACGACCTAGTAATCCGATATCGGGTAGCGCGAAAATATTCCACATCGCCCCGACTACATTCCAGGGGATGAGTAACGGTAAGGCCATTAGCACCAGGCATACCGATACCCAGGGGCCTTTTTTCGGCATCGACAGAGCGACTGCGATACCCAGTGGAATTTCGATGGCCAGAATCGTGCCGGTAAAAAAGATCTGGCGCAGGAAGGACTCATGGAACCGGGACGAGTTGAGCACCTCTTCGAACCACTTAATGCCTTCCCAGAAGAATACATTACTGCCAAAGGTTTCCTGTACCGAGTAATTCACCACCGTCATTAACGGAATCAACGCATTAAAGGCGACCAGAACGATAACCGGTATGACTAAAATCCAGGCTTTTTGATTGGTTGTTTTGCTCATCAGCTGACTCTTCGCTTAGTCGACTACCCAGCTATTTTTGTATAGCCGCGTATGTTCAGGAGAAAAAGAAATTCGAGGGTTCTCGGATGGTATAGGTTCACCCTCACCAACAATCATCTTTATGATGTTGTTTTCGTGCCGGGCGACGACAATTTGATGCCGCCCGAGATCATCAACCTTAACAATTTCTACTGGAAAGCCATCTTCATCGAATTCGACAAATTCAGGACGAACCCCAAGCTCCAGATTTTTGCTGCCATTTTCAGGCAGTTTTGAACAGTTAATGAGCAAGCGATTGCCAGCGAAATACGAAGCTCCTTCAGACAATTCACAGGGTAAAATATTCATTCCGGGAGAGCCGATGAAATGTCCGACAAAGGTATGGGCAGGGCGTTCAAACAGGTCGACTGGCGTCCCAACCTGAACCACCTTGCCATCGTACATAACCACTACATGATCGGCAAATGTTAAGGCCTCGGTTTGATCGTGCGTGACGTAGATCATGGTTCGTGCAATCTTCTGATGCAATTCCTTGAGTTTCGAGCGTAGTTGCCACTTTAAATGTGGGTCAATTACTGTGAGAGGTTCATCGAACATGATGACGTTGACGTCTTCACGCACCAGACCACGACCCAGTGAAATTTTCTGTTTACCATCAGCAGTTAGACCGGCAGCGCGTTGCTTAAGGCTGTTTTCCAGGTCCAGCATGTTAGCCACTTCCTTAACCCGTGCCTTGACTATGTCTTCGGCAACACCACGATTGCGTAATGGAAAAGCCAGATTATCGAAAACGCTCATGGTGTCGTAGACGACCGGGAACTGAAAAATTTGAGCAATTTGGCGTTCGGTAGTCGGTGTATGGGTGACATCCTGATCGTCGAATAACACCTGTCCTTCGGAAGGGGTTAATAGTCCGGAAATGATATTTAGAAGTGTCGTTTTGCCACAACCAGATGGGCCGAGCAGGGCATAGGCACTACCGTCTTCCCAAATAGCATCGATTTGTTTTAGTGCATAGTCATCTGTTCCGACTGGGTCGGACAAGTAGCTGTGTTTCAGATTTTGTAAGGTTATTTTGGCCATGACGACTCGGGTTTATAAATTTTCATATTTAACTGGCGACCAATCCACCGTCCTCGCCAAAGTACAGGCATCGATCTACCTGCATCTGTAGGTTAGTCGATTCGCCAACCACAAACGGATGTATGCCCTGGGTCTCTGAGACCCATGAATTACCCGCAACATCGACATGCACGATGCTCTCCGAGCCGCTAATTTCGGCGACCTGAACCAGTCCCGAGATAGCGATGCTGTCTTCACGAACCGAACCCAGAGTCAGGTGGTGGGGATGAATTCCGAGGGTGTAACTGCCATCTGCCAGACCTGCATACTTTTCTGCAACAGCCCACTGGATGTTTTCGTTAAGTTCAAAGCGCTCCCCCTTTTTATGAACAACAGTGGTGTTTATCGGGGGATCGGAAAAGACGCGTGCGCTCACCAGTGTATTGGGTTTACGAAAAATATCTGCCGTACGACCGTATTGGGTGACCCGACCTTCGCTCAAAGTCGCCGTGTGACCACCGAGCATCAAGGCTTCCTGTGGTTCGCTGGTGGCGTAAACGACAGTGGCACCCGTATCTGAAAACAGCTTTGGTAGGTCGTCGCGCAATTCTTCGCGTAATTTATAATCGAGATTCGCGAGCGGTTCATCCAATAGTACCAGAGGGGCATTTTTAACCAGCGCGCGCGCCAACGCGGTACGCTGTTGCTGTCCACCAGACAGTTCGGCGGGTAAGCGATCGAGCATGGGCGATAACTTTAATAACTCGGCTATCTCTCCGACGCGTTTGCGTAT
Organism: Gammaproteobacteria bacterium; assembly: GCA_030595795.1. Taxonomy (GTDB): domain Bacteria; phylum Pseudomonadota; class Gammaproteobacteria. Next base: position 940 of record JAUVCH010000117.1, on the reverse strand, counting down.
CTCGGCATCGGGGCGTCGTGCTACACGAAGCGGTGACGCAATATTGTCGAAAACACTAAAGCTTGGATAATTGATAAATGCCTGGTAAACCATCGCGACTTCGCGCTTTTGTACAGGTACACCAGTGACATTCGAACCTTCAAACCAGATCTCACCGGAGCTGGGCACTTCGAGCCCAGCCATGAGTCGCATCAAGGTAGTTTTACCACTCAAAGTGGTACCGAGCAAGACGTTGAAACCGCCTTCTTCAAGCGTCAGATCAGTCTCATAAATGTGTGTCTCCGCACCGACACGTTTAGTTACCTGATTGAGTTTAATCCCCATAATTTCTTGCTCGTAATGTCTGCACTAATCGTCGAGGACAGGTGAGGTAACCTCTACCTGCACACCTTTCGTATGACAAAGTTCTAGAAATTCAGGCGGCGGTTCCTCGTCGGTGACGAAAAAATCGACTTCGCCAATATTGACAATTCGTACCGGAGCGTTGCGCTCAAACTTCATTGCATCAGCCACCAGAATGACCGAACGTGCGTTACTGATAATAGCCTGCGCGACGCGTACTTCGCGGATGTCGTAATCGAGTAATGCACCGTCTTTTTCTATCGCAGATGCCCCCACGATGGCGTAATCGACCTTGAATCGACTAAAAAAATCGACGGCGGTCTGGCCGACGATTGCACCGTCTTCACGTCTAACCGTTCCACCAGCGGTCATCACGTCGATTAACTCGCTAGGCCTCAGGGTGTTCACGACGTTGATATTGTTAGTAATCACCAGTAGGCCAGTATGGCTTTTCAAATACTCGGCAACCCACTCAGTTGTGGTCCCAATGTTAATAAACAGCGAGGAATCGTTCGCTATTAACTCGGCAGCTCGCTTACCGATTAAATTCTTTTTGTCGGCAGCCATTTGCTTGCGTGCCGTGTAACCCAGGTTTTCT